>BQJX01000449.1 GCA_021604925.1 Gemmatimonadota bacterium | reverse complement strand
GCTACGCCAACACGGTCGGCTCGGTCGAGCTCATCCCGCACGACGAGATCGAGGACCTCGACAAGGTCGAGTTCATCCGCTGGCAGGTCCGCAATCGCTTGCAGACACACCGCGACGACACGATCGACGACTTCATCGACTTCGACACCGCGATCAACATGTTCCTCGACAAGGATCGTGACAACAACGGTCGGACCTGGGGGAACCTGGAGAACGACGTCTGGCTGCGCTTGCGCCGCAGTCTGCTGATCTTCTTCGAGTCCGAGTGGGATTTCGAGGACGACGACTTCGACGTGCTGAACACCGGCGTGTCGACCTCGCCCTTCGACGGGCTGACGGCGCGGGTTTCCTACCGCCAGTTCCGCGAGAGCTCGCGAACCCTCAACGCACAGCTCGGCATCCGCCTGAACGAGAAGTGGAGCGCTCAGCTCCTCGAGCGCTACAACTTCACCATCGACGAGAATCAGAACTTCGGCGTCGTCTTCGCTCGCCGCGGCTGCGAATGGATCACGGAAGTGGGCTTCACCCACGACTCCGGAGATGACGATACGAAGATCACGCTCAATCTGGTTCCGGCCGCGCTCTACAAGGGGCCGAGCAGGCGTCGCGGATCCTGGGAGAACGAGCTGTACGATCCGCTGGAGTTCGACGATACCGAGCCCGACCTGTCGGAGTTAGAATAGTTCCTCCGCCATCGCCCGCGCGATCCGGCGGCGCTTGCACCGGCCGCACCGTCTTGGCCCAAGTATCGGCAAGCAAATGACTTACTGAAAGGGACGTGTCATGTACCCTGCGTTGATCGGCAATATCGGCACGATGGAAATCGTCGTGATCCTGTTCATCGCGCTCCTGCTCTTCGGTCGTCGACTCCCCGAGGTCGGCCGTTCCCTGGGCAAGGGAATCGTCGAGTTCAAGAAGGGGATCAAGGGGATCGAGGACGATATCCGCGACGATATCGACAGGTCCGACCGCGATATCGAGCGCATCCCGCAGTCCCGGCACAGCGCCGGCCCGGTCGACATGAGCGACGCGAAGACCGAGAAGGAAGAAGAGCGCAGCCAGCCGGGCAACGGTCCGGCTGACGCCCAGCAATTCGCTCCGAGCTAGACGTCCAGGTGCTTGACGTCGAGCGCGTACCGCTCGATGAACTCCTTGCGCGGTTCGACATGTTCACCCATCAAGATGGTGAACATCTTCTCGGCCGAGGCGGCGTCTTCCATGCGCACGCGCAGGATGATGCGCGTTTCGGGGTTCATCGTCGTATCCCAGAGCTGATCGGGGTTCATTTCACCCAGGCCCTTGTAGCGCTGCACGTCGACGCCCTGCTGTCCGAGCCGGCGTAATCCCGGTAGCAAATCGCTGAGATTGTCGAGTGCCTGCTCGCTGGACTTGTGCGTCATCTGGAACGATTCCGGCGCCGTCCAGTCTCGCTTCTCGAGGAAGTGGTGCCAGGTCAGGCTCAGTTCTTCGAGCTTCGCCAGCATTTCGCTGACCTCGCGATGAACGATGATCTCGGTGATCTCGAGGTCGGGCGGCGTGCCGTTGCCGCTCAGGCTGCCGGCGCCGTCTTCGTGCACGACGAGCTCCCGCCCGAGTTCACGTTCGCGCTCGGCGCGGAATGCGGCCAGCTCCTCGTGGCCGAGGAAGAAGTGCTGTTCGTCGCCGGCGCGCACGCAGTAAACAGGCGCCTTGCCGCCGAAGGAGTCCACCGCCTCGCAGTACGCGCGAAAATCGACGCCTCGCTTGGCGACCGACATCTCGCAGTGCTCGAACTTCTCGGCGATCCTGACCAGCTTCTCGAGGTCGTCGCCCTCGATGATCCGGTCCTCGGCGACGATTCGAACCGTCGTGCCGGCCACGCCGAGCTTCAGCAACGAATCCTTCATCTCGGCGTCCGAGTGGATGTAATCCTCGGACTTGCCCTTCTTGATGCGATACAGCGGCGGCTGGGCGACGTAGAGATAGCCGGCCTCGATGAGTTCCCGCATCTGCCGGAAGAAGAACGTCAACAACAACGTGCGAATGTGCGAGCCGTCGACGTCGGCATCGGTCATGATGATGATCTTCGAGTAGCGCAGCTTCGAAAGATCGAAGTCATCGACACCGATCCCCGTACCGAGAGCCGTGATGATCGTCCGGATCTCGCTATGGTTGAGCATCTTGTCGATGCGCGCCTTCTCGACGTTGAGGATCTTACCCTTGAGCGGCAGGATGGCCTGGAACTCCGGTTCGCGCCCCGATTTGGCCGAACCTCCGGCCGAGTCACCTTCGACCAGGTACAGCTCGCTTTTGCCGAAATCCTTGCTCGTGCAGTCGGCGAGCTTGCCCGGCAGGCTGCCGCTTCCCAGCACGCCCTTGCGCTTGACCAGATCGCGCGCCTTGCGCGCCGCCTCACGCGCTGCGGCCGCCAGCGAAGCCTTCTGGACGATGCTCTTGGCGGCGGCGGGATTCTCCTCGAGATAGGTACCGAGGCCCTCGCCGACGACAGTCTCGACCATTCCCTGGACGTCACGGTTGCCGAGCTTGGACTTCGTCTGCCCCTCGAACTGCGGCTCGGGGATCTTGACGTTGATGACGTAGCTCAACCCCTCGCGGAAGTCTTCACCGTTCGGCGGGTCGCCCTTGAACAGGTTGTTCTTCTTGCCGTAGTTGTTCAAGGTACGTGTGAGAGCCGAACGGAAGCCGGCGACGTGGGTACCGCCGTCCCTCGTGCGAATGTTGTTGACGTAGCTGTACGCCGTTTCGGAGAAGCCCTGGTTGTACTGGAACGCCAGCTCGAGGGACATGTCCTCGTGGCTCTTGTCGAGGTAGATGATCTCCTTGTTGATGACGTCCTTGTTCTCGTTCATCGCTTCGACAAACGAGCGCAGGCCGCCTTCGAAATGAAACTCTTCCTGGCGCTCGCGTTCGGCGCGCTCATCCGAGATGTGGATGTGAATGCCGGGATTCAGATAGGCCAGCTCGCGCAGGCGATTGGCAAGCGTGTCGTAGCTGAAGTCAACGCTCTCGAAAATGTCGGGGTCGGGTCGGAAGGTGACCTTGGTGCCGGTCTTGTCGACCTTGCCGCGCTTCTCGAGCTCGATCGACGGCTGGCCTCGTTCGAACGTCTGGAACCAGCGATACCCGTCGCGGCAAACCTCGACCTCGAGATGCGTCGAGAGCGCGTTGACGACCGAGATGCCGACGCCGTGCAGTCCGCCGGAAACCTTGTACGTGTCCTTGTCGAACTTGCCGCCGGCGTGCAGCGTGGTGAGAATGACCTCGAGAGCCGGCTTCCCCATCTCATGATGCATGTCGACCGGGATACCGCGGCCGTCGTCGGTGACAGTGACGCGGCCGTCGGCGTTGATTCTGACCGCGATGACTTTGCAGTAGCCGGCCAGGGCCTCGTCAATGCTGTTGTCGACGGCCTCG
>BQJX01000448.1 GCA_021604925.1 Gemmatimonadota bacterium | reverse complement strand
CGCCGGCGTTGAGAACCCCGGCGGCCGGCGAGAAGAAGAACGCGCCCATGCTGCTCACCACATCGGCCTCAAGGGTTGAGATCCCCCCTGCCGTCCCGCAGGCGAGCCACAGGTATACGTTGCCAAGTGGCACGGGCGCGCCGGTGTGCACGTAGGGATCGGTGTCGCTCAGGCTCAGGGTGACCTCGTAGGCGATCTTGTCGAATGCTGCCGTCTGGGTGATCGGCCCCAGCATCGTGACCGTGGGGGTCGGGTCCGTGCCCGTGTAGGAGCCATTCCCCGCTCCCGTCCAGGATCGGAATGCGTATCGGCGATCGGGGATGGCCTCGATCTCGATCGGGGTGCCGGGAGGATAGGGTCCGTTTCCAGGGCTCACCGATCCCCCTGACTCGGCCACCATGGTCAGCAGCGGATCGAAGTGGGCGGTCTCCGCGATGGCTTCGTTCATGGTGACCGTCTTGGGGTTGAGTGGGCCGGTGTACGAGCCGTTCCCCGTTCCCGTCCATCCCGAGAACACGTACCCCGTATCGGGAGTGGCTTCGATCGGGATCACAGCATCCACCGGCTGAAGCCCGGTCGGGGGGGTCACGGACCCGCCTGGATCGGCCGCCATCGTCAGTTCGAAGTGGGTTGGGATGAATGTTGCCGTCTGGGTGATCGGGCCGTTCATTGTGACCAACGCCGGGTTCACGATCCCCGAGTACGAGCCGTCTCCCGATCCGGTCCAAGAGGAGAGCGCCCACGCCGTGTCGGGCACGGCCAGGAGCGAACGAGGTTCACCTGCGGGCACCCATTCGCTCGCCGGGACCGCCCCTGCTCCGATCCCGACGATAGTCAGGTAGTGTTCGATATCAAACGTGGCCATGATCTCGGTGAACGTTGACGGAACTGTAATCGCATGCGAGATGCTCCCGCCATCACTCCAGGATGCGAAGAAATACTGCTTCCCGGGGATGTGGTTCTGGAACGCTGCGGCGCTGATCGTTCGGCTGGAGCCGGAGGGCCAGTTGAAGAGCGCGGTCGCAGATTTCTCGACCCCGTCGCCGATCACCAATGGCCCGGATGTGTTGGCGGTCAGGGCAACGACGGTGGTCCCCAGCGATGGGCATCCGGCGTCCCGGGCTCCGATCCTGGTAGTGCACGCGGCCTGGTTGTTCTGTGGAAGACACGGCGAGCTTGCCGCAACTGAGAAGTCCCCGGCAAGAGGATCGCAAAACTGCGGGTCCACGTTGTAGTCGGTGGGGGAGGGAACGTGACCCGAGTAGTCTCCGTCCACGTTCCCGCTGAAAATGTTGCAGGTGGACTCCATCGTGCCGCTGCCCAGTGAAACCACTCCCGCTCCGCTGCACTCGGAAACGACGTTGTTGGCGAACGTGACCGTGCCGCCCTCAAGGGCGGCAGCCCCACCACCCCACAGGGCCAATTGTGTGCATGCGTGGAACGTGTTTCCGGTGGCCTCGATCACGTTTGCACCAACCCGAAAGCCTCCTCCAGACCCCCCGCCTCCCGCGTGATTCTGCCAAAAGACGTTGTCCCGAACGTAGGCGTTCCCTCCAGCGTTGGTCAGGCCGATTCGAACAGCTCCTGCGCTTCCCGTGCTTACGTTGCCGACAAACACGCAGTCGGAAACCTCAACGGAAGCGCTATTGAACACGCCGATCGCTCCGCCACTCCCGTTGTCCTGGAAGTTGTTCACGAACACGGAGTTCCTCACCACAGTCGTGGGAAGGGCCACCAATGAGCCGCCGTGAGAGATTGCGCCGTTCTGGCAGTTCTCGAAATGCGAATCCTCCACCCACAAATCGCCAGTGTTCCCGATAATCGCAGCCCCTTGGCTGGCGATCAGGTTCTCAAACCGACAACCGATCACTGTGAGATCGCCAGGATGGAAAACGAGCGCCCCGTCGATGTTGCTCCCGGTACCTATGTCTCGAAAGATGCAATTCACGAACGTAGCTCCAACGCTATCCCTGACCATTGCCCCAAGAACCGGAGATAGGGAGCTAGTCACCGTGAACCCCTCCACCCAAACCTCCTCTGTGAGCTGCCACACGTAGATCATTCGGAGGGGTGAGATCCCGGCTACCAGCTCGATAGTGGTCACCTCAGGGCCAGACTCAGAGATGAGCGTCACTCCTCCCTTCATCCACGCACAGGAAGACATGGGAATTCCGAACGCGCCAGGACGCACCTCGTAGTCCGTGTAGGTCCCGGGAGCGACCAGAACAGAGTCCCCCGACACACTGGCATCCAACGCCGCATTGATCGTGGCGTACTCCGAGGGAACTCGATGGGTGGCGGCCTGGGCCGAAGTGGCGGCAAGTACCGTGAGCAGGACGAAGACACGGTTCATGGTGGAATCTCCTCTCCACCATTCTACCAGACGGCCCGGGGGCCTTGCGGATGTCCACCAGGGCCCGCCCCCAGGATGCCTTGGACGGGCACATCCAGTCCGCTTCTCCGGCGTCGTCGGCCGGCGTTGCCGCTGCCTGTTCTCCGAGAGATTGCTCGGCCGCGGCCCGCCAACCTACATCCGGTTCTCCAGCCGAACCCTCAGGTACGCCTCCACCGCATCCCCCGCCAGCCGATCCGCCGGCGAGTCCACCACGCGAACCCCCGCCGCGCGCAGGCGGCTGATCGCCCGGTCGCGCAGCAGCAGGGCATCCGCGGCCACGGCGTTCTCGTAGGCTTCCCGTTTGGAATCGGGGCGGCGGGCCACGTAGTCCAGGAGCGCCGTGTCGGTGAGTGTGACCACGATCGGCAGATGGCGACGCGACACCTGCCCCACCGCGCGGATCAGGGAGTCGGACACGGCTTCGTCCACGAGGTCCGTGAACACCAGTACCAGCGACCGCTTGCGAATCATCCGCTGCAGCCGCACGAACGCGGCCGCGTAGTCCGGTTCCACCAGTTGCGCCCGCAGTCGCGACAGCGATTCGTGGAAGCGCACACTCTGCGCGCGGCCGCGGCGCGGCTTCAGCTCGGTGTGCGCCTCGCGATCAAAGCCCAGCAGTCCCAGGTTGTCGCCGCGCGTCATCACCGCGTGCCCGATGGCCAGCGCGGCCCCCACCGCGTGATCGAGCTTGGTGCGGTCGCCCTCTTCCGACGCCATGAGTCGGCCCGTATCCAGCAGGAACATCACGGACTGGTGCTCGTCCACCTGGTACTCGCGGCTGGTCCACGTGCGACGTCGCGCGGAGGCCTTCCAGTCGATCCAGCGGAAGTCGTCGTCCGGGCGGTAGTCGCGCAGCGACTCGAACTCGGAGCCCACGCCGCGCAACCGGCGCGTGTGTCCGCCCTGCCAGCGCGTGCGCTGCGTGTTGAGCGACAGCCGACGCAGCGGCTCCACCGTGGGATCCACGCGGATCTCCACGTCCGGGGCCGTGTCCACGCAGAGCCACCCCAGTCCGCGCGGCCCCAGCACGCGCC
>BQJX01000447.1 GCA_021604925.1 Gemmatimonadota bacterium | reverse complement strand
CCCGCCACTTCCTTGTCGCCGATCACCGCAATGAACGGAACCCACTCCTGCTCCGCCAGCTTGATTTTCTTGCCCATGGAGAAGTCGCGGTCGTCCACGTCCGCCCGGAACGGCCACGCGGCGGCCAGCTCCTCGCAGAAGTCCACATGCGAGTCGGACACCGGCACGAAGCGAATCTGGGTGGGGGCCAGCCAGAACGGGAAGCGGCCCTTCTGCCCCTTCTTCATGAGCGCCGCCTGGTGTTCCAGGATGGCGTACACGTTCCGCTCGATGGCACCGGGAATGGACGCGTGCAGCATGAGCGGGTTCTTGCGCTCCCCGTCCTCGTCCGTGTACTGGATGTCGAACTGGCAGCAGTTCTCCACGTCGATCTGGACGGTGGACAGGGCCGCGCCCTTGTCCTGCGTGTCCACGAAGTTGAACTCGAACTTCATCACGAAGTAGAAGAACCGCTCGTCCCAGACTTCCAGCAGGATCGGCGCGCCCACCTTGGCCGCGAGCCCGCGCACGAAGTCGCGATTCTCATCGTAGAAGCTGCGGAGCACGCGAACCGCGGTGGCGTAGGGCAGCCCCAGGTCGTCCATCCACGCGCGCGACAGCTCGAACTGACGCGCGAACTCCTGCTTGGCCTGCTCGGTGTCGCGGCACAGCGTGTGCATGTCCGGCATGGTGAACGTGCGCAGGCGCCGCAGACCGGAGAGCTCGCCGGACTGCTCGCGGCGGAACGAATAGTGGGTCAGCTCGTAGAGCCGCGCGGGGAGCTGGCGGTAGCTGATCTGCGCGTCGTGCTTGATCAGGTACTGCCCGAAGCACGCCGCGAACCGCAGGAAGTAGTCCCGCTTTTCGCTCTTGAGCACGTACTGGCGCGCCGGAAAGCGATCCAGGTACTTGGCCAGGTTCGGATGCAGGTAGTCGTACATGATCGGCGTTTCCACCCGCATGGCGCCGTAGTCGCGCATCACATCGTTGATGTGCTCTTCCAGGAGGCTCTTGATGAGCAGGCCCTTGGGGTACCATCGGAAGTTGCCGGCATCCGAACCCGGCTCGTAGTCCACGAGTTCATGCTGCCGCATCATCTTCACGTGCGGCGGCTCGCCCGCGGCCTCGCGGGTCCCGGTCGCCTCGTGGGCGTAGAAACGCTTCATCACGGGGTACTGCTTGAGCTTGAAGTCCGCCGCCGGAAACTCCTCCCCTTCAGGGGTCACAAAGAAGAACCGGGAGCGCAGCTTCTTCTCCGCCGCGATCGCCTTGGACTCGCCGGCGTCCTCGTCCGCTTCGGCCTCGACGTCGTCGCCGGTCACGGTCAGCGCCATTTCGGAGAGCGGATGGCCCTTCGCCTTGAGATCGAACGCCTTGTACCACCCGAACGGGGCACGTTGCAGCTGCGGCACGCCCTCCGCGCCCTGGAAGGCCGCCCACATCATCTCCAGGATCTTCTGCGCCATCCTGGGGCTCGCCAGGTCCGACGAGAGGTGGGCGTACGGATATAGCCACAGCGTCTCCGCCTTCACGCGTCCCTGGTGGGCCAGGATCTTCTGCTTGGCCTCGGCCACCACCTTGGCCGGCTGATCCTCGTCCTTCTTCTCCGCCGAGAGGAAGCAGACCAGCGAGTCCCCGGAGCTCCCCCGCTTGGCGTCCTCGGAGACGTCGCCGGCGGCGGCCGCCACGGACGTCTCTTCGGTCGCGTGAAACGAGAACTCGCTCGCGTGGATCATGAGGATTCGCATCTCGGAACGAGCCTCCGGGCCGTTCGGCCCAGCCGGGGGAATCAGCCTGGGGAATTCAGGGGAACAGGAGTCCGTCCGGCAAGATATCGTCCGGAGGGGACGACGGTCAACCGCGACGCGCCGCTGCCGCCTTGGCGGAGGTCGGGCTCGCGGTCGCGGAGCTCTCGGATTTGGTCGCCGGGCCGCGCGCGCGACCGGTCGCCGGGTCCGCCCGCCGGGCTGCGGGAGTCGACTTGGCCTTCGCCTTCTTGGCCTTGGCCGCCTTGGGTGCCTTCTTGGCCTTGGCCGGTTGGATCCCCAGCACCGAACCCAGCACCTGCCCGGTGTAGGAACCCGGCACGGCCGCCACCTCTTCGGGAGTCCCTTCGGCCACGAGCCAACCGCCGCCCTTGCCGCCATCCGGGCCCAGATCGATCACGTGGTCCGCGGTCTTGATCACGTCCAGATTGTGCTCGATGACCACGACCGTGTTCCCGCGGTCCACCAGCAGATGCAGGACCTCCAGCAGATTGCGAATGTCCTCGAAGTGGAGGCCGGTGGTCGGTTCGTCCAGGATGTAGAGCGTGCGCCCCGTGGCCCGTCGCGCCAGCTCCGTGGCCAGCTTGACGCGCTGCGCCTCGCCGCCCGACAGCGTGGTCGCGGACTGGCCCAGGTGCACGTAGCCCAGCCCCACCTCCGACAGCATCTCCAGCTTGGTGCGGATGCGCGGCACCTTGTTCAGGAACTCGCGCGCGTCGTCCACCGTCATCTCCAGGACGTCGGCGATCGTGGCGCCCTTGTAGCGGATCTGCAACGTCTCCCGGTTGTAGCGGGCACCGTCGCACTCGTCGCACTTCACGAAAACGTCCGGCAGGAAGTGCATCTCGATGCGCAGGAGGCCGTCGCCTTCGCACGCCTCGCAGCGACCGCCGCGAACGTTGAACGAGAAGCGGCCGGGCTTGTAGCCGCGCACCTTGGCGTCCTTGGTCTCGGCAAAGAGGCTGCGGATCTCCGTGAACACGCCCGTGTAGGTGGCCGGATTGGAGCGCGGCGTCCGTCCGATGGGCGACTGGTCGATGTTGATGCACTTGTCCAGCAGGTCGATGCCCTGGATCTCCCCGTGCCTGCCGGGGCGCTGCTTGGCGGAGTGCAGATCCGCGGCCAGCGACTTGGCCAGGATCTCGTTGACCAGCGTGCTCTTGCCCGAGCCCGACACGCCCGTCACGCACACGAACTCGCCGATCGGGATCTTCACGTCCAGGTCGCGCAGGTTGTTCTCCGACGCGCCGAGGATCTCCACGTGCCCGCGCCCCGTGCTTCGGCGTTGCTTGGGGATGGGAATGGACCGCTTGCCGCTGAGATACTGCCCGGTCAGCGACGCCGGCGTGCGCATCACCTGCTTGGGTGTTCCCTGCGCCACGATGTGGCCGCCGTGACGGCCGGCCCCCGGACCCAGATCCAGCAGATGATCCGCGGCCAGCATGGTCTCGCTGTCGTGCTCCACCACGAGAATCGTGTTTCCGAGATCCCGCAGGCGCAGCAGGCTCTCCAGCAGCCGGGCGTTGTCGCGGTGGTGCAGACCGATGGACGGCTCGTCCAGGATGTAGAGCACCCCCACCAGGCTGGAGCCGAGCTGCGTGGCCAGCCGGATCCGCTGCGCCTCACCGCCGGAGAGCGACTTGCCGCTGCGATCCAGCGAGAGATAGCCCACGCCCACGTTGGCCAGG
>BQJX01000446.1 GCA_021604925.1 Gemmatimonadota bacterium | reverse complement strand
CGCGGTCGAGGTGAAACTCAGTACCGAGGCGGCCAGAAGCGCCAGGCTCAATCTTCGCATGCTGTTCTCCGAAGTGTCTCCGCCCGCGGTCTGCAAGGCGATGTCGAGTTGTACATTCTATGCGATCGCGGGTCGGATCTGGCGTCAAATAGTGCTTCCGTCATCCGCTGTTGGCTACGCTGCGGATCTCTGGCATGGCAAGCTCGACTGGCCCGCGACGATTCTGACATCAAGTTCCTCCATCTGGCAGCCGGAAACGCCGTGGTCCGTCGGGAATCGTCCTCACCGGCGCCAACCTGCCTCCTGCCGATGGCGAGAACGACGGCGTCCTCACCGCCGAGGAAGCCGCCTGGCTCGATCTGTCGGCGTGCGAGCTCGTCGTGCTCTCGGCCTGCGAGACGGGACTCGGCACACCCGAAGGCGGCGAGCAACTCATCGGCCTGCGGCGTTCGCTGTACCTGGCCGGCGCACGAGCGCGCGTCACCTCGCTGTGGAAAGTCGACGACGAAGCGACCCTCGAGCTCATGCGCGAGTTCTATCGTCGACTGTGGAGCGAAGGCGCAGGCAAGCTCGACGCACTACGCGGCGCCCAGCTCGCCATGCTCGCCCGCAACCGCGCCATCCGCAATGGCGACGGCCTGCCATCAACCTGGGGTGCCTTCGTTCTCGAGGGCGAGTGGCAGTGACATCGACCGGCTGTGGTTCGAGGATCGGGTTAGAGTACCTGGCGCATGGCCGTGGCTGCGACGGCAAAGAAATGACGGCGACTCTCGATATTGACCAGATGATTGGCGAGTTTCATTCACGCCTCGTGCACCACCGCCGTCGGCTGGAGCGTTGCAGCGTTTCGCCCTCCCTTCCCATCGGCGAGGCGATGTGCCACGAGTCGCATCTCCTCGTAGACGAGGGGCAGCAGATCCGGCGCTGCCGATCGCTGTTCGAGCCGGGCTTGGCGGAGAATTTCCGTCACTTCCCCGCGATGATCTTCTTGCGGTAAATTCCCTTGGCTCATCGACTTGATCCCGCGCACGGTTTCCTGCAAGATACCCCAGTGGTAGCTGCCGGGCAACTCGGCCCGGGCTCTTGGTGGGCGTCGAACGAGCTGGAACAGGCTTCAACTCCATGACAAGTGATCGAGAGCGCTACGAACGCATGCACCAGGTGTTCCAGCAGGCATTCGGATGCACGGATCCGGGGGAACGCGGGGCATACCTCGACGAAGCCTGCGCCGGAGACGCCGAACTGCGCGCTGAAGTGCAGAAGCTCCTTGACGCGGCCGCCTGCACACCGCTTCCCGGATTCGAGGAAGACGAGATCGTGGCCCGTCGTCAGGAATTCGAGAGTTCCCTCGACGCTCCGGTCGCGATCGACACGATTCCGCGAACGATCGGCGGCTACCGCATTGTTCGTGAACTCGGCCGCGGCGGCATGGGCACGGTGTTCGAAGCCGAGCAGGACTCTCCCAAACGCACCGTGGCGCTGAAGATCCTGCAGTCGCGTATTCTGTCGCCTGACTTGCAGAGGCGGTTCCAGTACGAGGTTGAGATCCTCGGAAAATTGCAGCATCCCGGGATCGCCCGGATCTACGAGGCCGGCGTGTTCGTGAGTGACGGCACTCGACAGCCGTTCTTCGCCATGGAGCTGGTTCGCGGCAAGACGTTGCTCGAGTCGTGCGAGTCGCGGCAGCTCTCGACGCGCGACCGCCTGCAGCTCTTCACGACGATCTGCGATGCGGTGCATCACGCTCACCAGCGCGGCGTCATTCATCGCGACCTCAAACCGGCGAATATCCTCGTCGACGCCGACGGGCAGCCGAAGATTCTCGACTTCGGGGTGGCGCGTGCCACCGACAGCGACATCCGCACAACCACCATTCGCACGAGCGCCGGTGAGCTCATGGGCACGGTCCCGTACATGAGCCCCGAGCAGGCCAGTGGCGATCCAGACGCGATCGACACGCGCAGCGATGTCTACGCCCTGGGCGTGCTGCTCTACGAGCTGCTCTCCAGGCGACTGCCGTACGACGTCGCTCAGAAGCCTCTGCAGGAGGCGCTGCGGACGATCCAGCTCGACGATCCGACGCCGATCAGCCGGTATGAACGTACGCATCGCGGCGACATCGACACGATCCTCAGCAAGTCGTTACGCAAGGAACGCGAGAACCGGTACCAGAGTGCCGCCGAGCTCGCTGAAGACGTTCGCCGACACCTGCGCGACGAACCCATCTCAGCGCGCCTGCCCAGCGCCTGGTATCACATCAGCAAGTTCACGCGTCGCCATACGGCTGTCGTCGTCGGTGCTGCGGCGACCGTTCTCGCTCTGGCCATCGGCCTCGGCGGTACCTTGCGCTACGCGCGTCTGGAATCGCAGCAACGTCAGCAGGCCGAAACCAATGCCACGAAAGCGCGCGATCAGGAGTTGCTCGCGCTTGCAGCCGCCGACGATGCGCGCATTGCGGAACGGAACGCGAGGTCCGCCGAGAACGAAGCTCGGCACAAAGAACGCGAAGCCCGAGAGGCCGTAGCGCAGGCGGAACGCGCCGCCGGTTTTCAGTCGCAGCAGATCGAGAGCATCGACACCGGAGCCCTCGGTGCCCAGATACGCGAGCTGATCGTGGCGTCCGTCTCCGAATCCGAGCGACCCGACCTGCTCAACGCACTCGCTCCGGTCAGCTTCGCGGACGTCGCCCGGACCGCGCTTGCCGAGCAAGTCTTCGAGCCGTCGATCCGCGCGATTGACACGCAGTACGCGGACGACCCCGTTCTCCAGGCGAAGCTGCTGCTGTCGGTCGGCATCGCGATGCGCAGGCTGGGTATGCATCCGCGCACGCTGGGGCTGCGAGAGCGCGCTCTCGAGATCCGGAAGTCCGCACTAGGCGATGAACATCCGGAAACCATCGAAGCCGCCCTCCTGGCAAGCTTTCAGAACACCGTCGTCGGAGACGTGAAGACAGGCTTGCGCCAGTTGCGAGAGGCCATCCAGAGTGCCCGGGAGCTCCTCGGCGAGAATCATCCCATCACGATGCGAGGCGAGGCATTGCTCGGCACGACCTTGAGGGTGCAGGGCAACTTCGCTGAGGCGGAGAAGATCGCCCGGCGTCTTTTCGAGCATCGGATGACGGTAGACACCGCCGACGACATCGAAGCCGCGAGAACGATCTTGGTGATCTCGGAGCTCGTGGATGTCTTGAAAGCTCAGTCGAAGTTCGACGAAGCCATCGAGCTCACGCAACGCGTTCTCGACCTTCGCCGCAGATTCCGGTTCGATGCGCGCGTGACCGTTCGGGACCTGGCGACGCTCGGCACAATGCTCAGCCAGGTGAATCGACTCGACGAGGCCGATGTGGTTTTCGAGGAAGCCTTGCAGCTGTCGCAGCGCGAAGTCGGCGAGAATGATCCGAGATCGGCGTACGTCCTCAACGAGTACGCCGGTCATCTCG
>BQJX01000445.1 GCA_021604925.1 Gemmatimonadota bacterium | reverse complement strand
CTTGCGAGCCGGCGGGAGAACTTCGCGCCGGACAGCGAGCCCATGGCGCTGGCGATGTGCCTGCTCGGCGGCTGCCGGTTGCGGATCGGCGAGCTTGCCTCGGCGGAGACGCTGCTGTCGGAGGGGTACCGGATCCTGCAGGCCACGCGCCCGGCGTCCCATCCCACCGTGCGGGCGGCGGCCGCAGATCTAGAGCAGGTCCGGAAGACCCTCGCGCGGACCGGTTCGACTCGCTAGGGACTCTGACTTGGGCGCCGTTCCCTAGCCGGTCGGCAGGCGAAGCGAGAACACCGCGCCCACGCCGAGTTCGCTCGCGACGTCCAGCGTTCCGCCCATCTTGGTGGCCAGTTCCCGGGCGAGCGCGAGACCCAGGCCGATACCACCTTGCCGGCGCGTGCTGGAACCGTCGCCTTGCCGGAACGATTCGAAGATGTGGGGCAGACGGTCCGGGTCGATCCCCGGGCCGTTGTCCTCCACGTCGATGCGTACCCAATCCCTGCCGCCGTGGTTGTCCGCATCGACCCGGATCAGGATGCGCGCGCCCGGCGGACTGAACTTGGTGGCGTTGTCCACGAGCGCGTCGACCACCTGCACCACGCGGTCCGCGTCGAAGAAGAGGGGTGGCAGATCCGCCGCGATGGACACGCGCAGGTCGCGGAGTTCGGCGCTGACGCCGGGGCGGCGGTCTTCGGCGTACCGCTTGATCACCCGGTCGATATCGCCCGGCAGGAGATGCACTTCCAGGGCATCGTGTTCGAGGTTCGCGAAGTCCAGCAGTTTGAGCATCATGCTCTGGATGGCCGTGGCCTGCGCCCGCACCGCGGACAGCTGTTCCTGCCGTTCGGCATCCGGTTCGGACTCGACCAGGAGTTCCAGGTACGCGGTCATGATGGTGATGGGCGTTCGGAACTCGTGGTTCAGGTTGCTCAGGAAGTCCGACTTGAGCGAGTCCAGTTCCTGCAGTTGCTCGTTCGCACGACGGAGCTGCCGGATGTTCTCGACCGACCGGTTGTACAGCGAGATGTTCTCGACCGCCACGCCGATGAGATTCAACGATGTCTGCAGCAGCTCCCGCTCGGCCAGGCCGAACTCCACGTCTCCCACCGGCTGCCCCAGCGCGATCATTGCCCGGAGGGTTCCCCGGACAATCACCGGCCCGAACAGCGCGATCCCGGCCGGCTTGAGCAGGTCCAGTTCGGGTGCCTCGGGACGCGGCTCCAGGTCGGACACCAGGGCGGGGTGCGTGAACCCGCCGGGCTGCTCGCAGAGCCACTGGGCCCACAGGCCCCCCAGGCGCGTCACCAGCGGCTCGGCGAGCCCCTGGGTGCGAATCAGTACCGCTTCCCGTTCCTCCGTCTCCTGGAGGATCCAGAAGGCGCCGCGGGTGCAGGAGAAGTGCCCCATCAGATTGAAGAGGGCCACACTGGCCACGTCAAAGATGTCCGTCCGGGCGTTCAGCTCGGAACTCAGCTCCGAAAGCGACAGGAGGCCGACTTCGCTTCGGCCGGCGTCGCCATCGCTTCGCATCTGCTGGAATGGGCCTTCTTCGTTCATTTTCGCTTCCTTGCGCCGGGTCGAGGTCTAGTGCGAGAGCGTGGCGAGTACGTCGGCTTCCGAGGGGGCAATCGACATGAACTTCGAGAGCTTCAGCAATCGAAGCACCGACGACACCGTTTCCGAAAGGCTCACCAGATAGAGATCGCCGTCCACATCCTTCATCTCCTCGGTCAGCGCCAGCAGCGTTCCTACCCCGCTGGACGCGACAAACGAGACCTGCGAGAGGTTGATGATCAGCGTGCGGCATCCCTGGTCGCGGAGCGCCTGGCAATGCTCCATGAGCTTCCCCGCGTGCTGCGCGTCGAGCCGCCCGGAGACCATCACCGAGCTGACGTTGTGCGGGCGGGGTTCCGTCTTGATCGAGAATTCGCTATCCATGGGTTACTCTCTCCCGTTGAACCTTCTGTGGGTCGAACACCATCACGGTCACGTTTCCATCAGACGTGGCCGGGCAGTAGCGCACGTCCCTCATCGCCGTTCGGACGATCTCCAGGCCGAGCCCGCGCCCTTTCCGACGAGCGTCCATCTGTTCGAAGTCGATTCTCTCGTCGGGGTCCGGACGGAACGGCGTGCCTTCATCGCGGAACAGGAAGAACCCGTCCTCCAGCGCCGATCCGCGCGGGTCCGACAGCCACCAGAGTTCCAACGTGCCTTCCGAACGGCCCGCGTAGCCGTGCTCCACGATGTTGGCGGCGGCCTCGTACAGCGCCGTGTGGAGCCGGGTCATGTTCTCGGCGGAGCAGGAGGTGGGAAGCACGTCTCCCAGCCACTCCTCGATGGCGGCGAGTCCGCCCAGGTCGATCGGCAGAGTCAGGCACCGGCCGCGCTGGCGTGCTCTTCGCATGAGTTCCTCGGACGAGATCCGCGACGCCGAGGAGGCCCGGGCGGTGCGATGGCATTCCGTGGTCGAAGTCCTGCGGATGGCAATCATGGTCTCGTCGTCGAACGACGGCTGATCCCCGGACCACGCGGCGACCCGCTGGCGGATCGTATCGATCACCTCCGCGCATCCGCCCTGCGCGGCCTGCTTCACGGCGTTCGCGAGCCGCTCGAACCCGAACTGGTCCTTGCCATGGATGTCGAACGCCTCGTTCACACCGTCCGTGTACTGAACCATCACGTCCTCGGGGCCGAGCACGATCCGCTGATCGACAATCGTGTTCCGGAACGTGTTGCCGCGCAGCGCGCCAATGGGGACCGCCTCGGGCTCGAACCACTCGGCTTGTCCCGTGGCCGCGCGGTGCACGAGCAGCGGACTGTGGGCCGCGGACGCGAACACGAACTCGCCGGTCGGCGGGTCCAGGATTCCGTAGAAGACCGTCACGAACGTGCCCCGACGCAGGCTGGGAACCAGCGAGTCGTTCAGTCGCACGAGAAGAGCACTGGGAGAGGTCTCGGTTTCCCGGAACGCTCGAAACAGCGCCACGATCATGGACGCCACCAGGCATCCGGCCAGGCCCTTGCCGGAGACGTCCGCGATGACCATGCCCACGCGTCCGTTGGGAAGCGTGAACACATCGTAGAAGTCGCCGCCCACCTCGGCCGCGGGGCGGTGGGCCCCGACGAACTCCCAGCCGGAAACCTGGATGGTCTCGGTGGGAAGCAAGGACGACTGGATCTCCCGGGCCAGCTCCACCTCCCTGGAGAGACGTTCCTTCTCCACGTGTTCCTGCTGCGCGATCTGGATCCGGGCGGCCATCTCGTTGATGGTGGTGGCCAGCAGGCCCAGCTCGGTCCGGTCCCGCACGGCGACCGGCGTCTCCAGGTCGCCGCGGCCGATTCGAGCGAGACCTTCCCGCAACGCCCCGATAGGCCGCAGGAGGACGCTGACCAGCACGATGGAAGCCGCGATCGCCACGATCAGAAGCACGCCGAACGGGAGCAGCTGG
>BQJX01000444.1 GCA_021604925.1 Gemmatimonadota bacterium | reverse complement strand
AGCGCCTCGTCGAGGTCGGTGTCGCCGAGCGCGAGATCGTGGACCCTGGCACCCTTGGTCGCGATCAGACGATCGGCCTTGGCGAGCAACTCCCGCGCTTCGCCGGGACCGTGCGGTGTCTTCTTGGCGTGCACTTCCTCGTTGATCGTATACGCAGCCTGGTCGAGAAACTCCCGAGCCCGTGTGCAGGTCGTTCATCCCGGTCGATGGTAGTACCAGTCGATCTTGCGGCTCAACGTCACACCCTCCGCGCTGATGGTCCATGCGAGTCTCGTCGCCCGGACCCGTCATCGCTGCAGCGCCGGGCGCCTTCCCGTCATCGGTTCTCAGCGCCGGGCACCTTTCTGTCGAGTCCGAACAGCCGGCCATGGCTGGCCTTGCGGTGGCATACCATGCACGACTCGATCCGGCCAGCCGAGGTGACTACCTTCGCGTCCGGGCTGACGGTCGCGTACACCCAGCCCTCGTCGGTGTTCCGTTCGTCTTCGTCCTGCAACATGATGAAGAGCGGACCACGTCCGGTCGCGGCCAGCGTGCGGTCGCCATCGCGGACCGTCCAGCTTCGAGATCCCGGGCCGACGAGTGGCGAGTTCGCACGCAGCGAATTCGTGTCCGGCACGCCCGCACCCGGTGAGGTCGCGTCCGTTTCTTTCGTGATCCACGACTCCTTGACGATGACCTGGCCGCCGGACGGACTCGCCGGATCCTGCGCCGGTTCCAGCACGCGCCCGGATACCGGCGAGGGAACATGCCTCGTACCCTCGGGCCGCCCGAGCGCCAGGTAAGCTTCGCGATGACGCGCGAACAGGTAGTACATCTTGCGTCCGTGCGGACTGCGTTCGTCGGCGCGACTGAGTCGCCCGGGCACCGGCGGCACGTGACAGAGCGTCGGCGCGATCCGCGCAAGGTCGTCGACCATGCCCCACTTCGAGTACTCCGCCGCGATCTTCAAAATGCGCTCGCGTAGCTCCGGCGAGACAGGATCAGCGGCATCAGCGGCACCAGCGGCATCAGCGGCATCAGCGGGGGCGGCGACATCAGCAGTATCAGCGGGGGCGTCCGCCACAGGCCGCTCTGCCGGCACCGGTGCATCTCCCGCCACGGTCAGGGTGAACACTGTCAGGAAGGCCGCCCATAGCATCGACTCGAGATGGAACATGGAACTCTCCTTGGCTGTCCTCGCGGTTTCGGTCCGGACCCGACGCTCGCCTGGCATCGTGCAGGACCTCACTATCCTAGTCGATGAAACCCCGCCGGACCGTCAACAGCTTGTAACAACGCCGTGAACCAACTCCGCAAGATCCGACAAGCAGACCCGCGGGCCAGGCTGTATGGTTGTCGCACGAAGCGTGATCGCGCGGCCTCCTTACCCGGCCGGCACGTCGCGCCTGACGAACGACCCGGACCCGTCTTGAACAAGAAGGAGTGATTGCATGAAGATTGTCTTGCTCGTGGTGATTCCTGTCCTGATCGCCTGTGTCGGCCAGGCCATGTCGGCCGGTTCGTCCGGAAAGAAGGTGGATCTCGGCGGGTTCTCGATCAGCCTTGCGGTGAAGGACATCCAGGCGTCTCGCGCGTTCTACGAGACGCTCGGCTTCGAGGCGTACGACGATCACGCCGACGAAAACTGGCTCATCCTCAAGAACGGCCCGGCGACGATCGGTCTGTTCCAGGGAATGTTCGAGAACAACATCATCACCTTCACGCCGGGCGACGTGCGCTCGATTCAGCGCCGGGTCAAGGCAGCCGGCATCACTCCGGTGACCGAGGCCGACGAAACGACCGACGGGCCGGCGCACATGGTGCTGACCGACCCGGACGGCAACAACGTGCTGCTCGACCAGCATGACCCGGACTACAAGCCGACGAGCAAGCAGTAGGCGGCATTGCCAGCGATCAGAGGGCGACGACAGGAATCCGCGCGTCGAGATCGTAGACCTCCCAGCCCAGCTCGAGCGGCGTGCGGCGGTAGACCTCCATGGCCGGCTCCGGCGACGGCTGATAGCGACTGCGCAGCAGCCAGTGCCGGTAGAGAAAGTCCCATCCGCGGGCGACCCGTTCGAGGTCGCCCGCGATGTGCAACGAAGCGTAGTCCCCACCGGGGATGACCCGCGTACAGATCTCGCCGGCGCCGCGCGTGCCGGCGGGCACGGTCAAGCAGAAGTCGTAGCGCAGCTTGTCGACCGGCGTGATCTCCAGGTCGTCCTGCGATACGCCGATCTGCGTGGCCTGGTCGAGCAAACCGCGCGCACGACCGAAGTCGATCAACCGGTCGTAGCCTCGCGCCAGGTTGTCTCCCGAGATCGGATCAGCGATACGAATGTAGACGACATGCAGCGCCGGCTCCTGCGAGATCGACACCTCGAACTCGTCATCGGCGAACGGCGTCGTCGAGCGGAGTGCACAGAGCACGTCACGGTCCTCGCCGCGCGTCGCGAGCATCGCATCGAGTCGATCGCGGTCGAATTGACTCGGCGGGAAGCCGAAGTGCTTCTTGAACGACTTCGAGAAGTCCGCCGACGATCCGAAGCCGCACGTCAACGCGATCGCCGTCAGCGATCGACGATCACCGTTCTTGATCAGAGCCGCGGCTCGTTCGAGCCGCATCCGCTTGACGAAGTCGTGAAGACTCTCGCCCTGCACGGCCGAGAAGATCCGGTGAAAATGAAACGGCGAGAAGCAGGCGATCTGAGCCAGGCAGTCGAGCGACAGCGTCTCGTCGAGATGATCGAGCACGTGATCGATCACGCGGTTCACGCGCCGGACGTAGTCGGCGGAGATACGGCGGCTACTCATCGTCGCCAACCGCGGCTCTAGAGGAGGCCCCAGCGCAGCGTCACGTAGCGACCCGGTTCATGATCGAGGACGCGGAAGCGAACCGTCTCGCTCGCTCCGAAGCTCGTCCGGTAGCGCAGCAGATAGGTGTGACCGATCCGCGGCTCGATGTGAATCGTCTGTTCCGGGCCGAACTGGTGCAGCACCTTCTGCGCGAGTCGATGCGCCTTGGCGTTGCCGTAGGCATCCAGGTACTTGATGCGATCACCGTCGAGGAAAAGGCGATGGTAGACGGAGATCGGCGTACGCGGCGCGCGGTCCCCCGGCTTGTCGCCGGTGCCGATGCGTTCATCACCGAGGTCAACGAGATTCACGCGCATGTCACGGACGTAACCGAATGAGAGACGATCGGCCTGATAGCGATCGAACAGCATCTCGGTCTCGTCGAGGAACAGGCGTCCCTCACGGATGTCGCCGAAACGACCGCCGGCGAAGCTGAACGAACAGGTCAGATCATCCATCGCCGTCAGCGTGATGATCTGATCGCCGCGACGGCCGACGGAGTCCTCCTGCATGGTCCAGCCGGCCGAGGTCAGGACGATGAGAGCGAGGACCGAGACGGTGACGAGCGGCAACGTCCAGGCAGAGGATGTGATCGCGCTGCGCAGATTCATGG
>BQJX01000443.1 GCA_021604925.1 Gemmatimonadota bacterium | reverse complement strand
CGGCCCGACACGCAGTTCGTATTCTATAGTGTACTTAAAGTCCCCGTGCGTCCCCCCACTGCCTTGTTCCACGCGTAGATCGGTAATACAACAACAAGTTCTGGGCCCACCATATCCTCCGGGCTTCTTCGGCGGCGGATCAGCATATTTCTGGAGTTTCTTTACCCCTGAACCATATACTCGGCCGAATGCGTCCTTGTCTTGCCGAGGCGTTCCCTGCGCAGGCGCCGTTCCAATCCGAGCCGAAGGGCGCGTTCCAAGCGAAACGCCGTCATGACGGCAACCTACTGGGAGGTGGGCCGGCGAATCGTCGAGTACGAACAGGGTGGCGCAGAACGTGCGGAGTACGGGAAAGCACTCGCCCGAAACCTGGCCGACGACCTGACTCGACAGTTCGGCCGAGGGTTCTCGCATCGCAATCTCGACTACATGCGCCGGTTCTATCTGACGTGGCCGTTCCCTGAAAACGTCGTAACCCACCGGGAATCACTGAGCTCCGAGATTTCGCAGACATCGTCTGCGATTTCTGCGCCGACGTTCTCCCTCCCCTGGTCTCACTATGTGGAGCTGCTTCGGGTCAGGGACGACGACGCCCGTGCTTTCTATGAGCGCGAGGCCCTAGCCGGCGGCTGGACCATTCGTCAGCTCAAGCGCCAGATCGGCACCCAGTTCTTCGAGCGCGCTGCCCTGTCCAGGGACAAGGTCAAGATGCTCAGCAAAGGCGAGAAGGCAAAGCCCGAGGACGCCGTAACGGCTGACGAGGAAATCAAGGACCCTCTCGTCCTCGAGTTCCTCGACCTGAAGGACGAGTATTCAGAAAGCGAGCTGGAAGCCGCCCTGATCCATTGCCTCGAGGATCTGCTTCTGGAACTCGGCGGCGACTTCACATTCGTAGGTCGGCAGAAGCGCTTGCGGATCGACGACACCTGGTTCCGAGTCGATCTCGTCTTCTTCCATCGCGGGCTTCGATGCCTGGTCATCATCGACCTGAAGCTCGGCGAGTTTTCGCACGCGGATGCCGGACAGATGAACCTGTACCTGAACTACGCGCACGATCACTGGACGCGCGAGGAGGAGAACCCACCGGTCGGGCTCATCCTGTGCTCAGGGAAGAAGAAGAGCCTGGCCGAGTACACCCTTCGCGGGCTCAAGCAGGTCCGCGCTGCCGAGTACCGCACGGCTCTTCCCGACCCAGAAATCCTCGCCGAAGAGCTACGCAAGAAGCGCGAGGAGTTGGAGGGGCGAATGCCTCCTTCATGAGGCGGATTCACACCCCGAATGTCAGCAATCGCTCCTGTCAGACAACAACTGCTGACAACACGCACCTGTAGGTGCCACGCGACGCCGACGGGAAGGGATCATCGATAGGCTCCCGGCCAGCGGAAACGAGTGCCGTTGTAATCGCCTTCTTCGCATCGCGCTTTGCGTGCCGCGCAGCCGTAGTGTCATCGTCGCGGTTCGGTGACAGCTTCGCGGACAAGTCCGCGGACGAGACGGTCTTGGGAGACTCTCGCGCCAGCAACTCCACGAACTTGAAGGGATGGGTGTCCGGCCTCAGCCCGTCGACCTTCACGTCGTCGACCCAGATGGCTCCATGGCCAGTGTCCACCACGAGTTGCGCGCCTTCGTGAGCGTAATGAATCGCTGGAACCTGCCCCTCGAGCCCGCAGGCGGAGACAAGCGCGCGCTCAAGCGCGCGCCTGGATGGAACGGGATGCGAGAGCTCCGCTATCGCCAGGTCTGAGCAAGGCGTACGGCCGCGTGGCGCGATCAGGACAACCTGCTGTCCTGGAGCCTTCGTTCGCAGCCGCACGCCAAGACCCTCCAGCGGAGTGCCCAGCAGGTAGAACGGCCGGAACGTGTACTCACCGAGAACAACGGGGCCAAGGTCCAAAACGTTGGTCTCGAGCGATCGCACCTGACCTTCCGGCAACTCGAGCTGTCTCCCGAGGAAGCTCCCAAAGGCGTCGAGGCGGAGTTCCAACCCTTCGACATCGGTTGCGCTAAGCGACTTGGCCGGAATCTCGTCGCCAGATCCAACCCCATAGTACTGCCCACCTCCGATCCCATGAACTTCCAAGGTGGCACCGTCGGTGTCCGGGTGCTCGACCGAGTCGAGCTCGACGGAGACGAGCGCCCCTACCTGTGCCAGCTCATCTACACGGTCGCCAAGTAAGGCCCGCCACGTCCGCGTTGGGTGTCGCCACGGGTGAAGGCTCCAGAGATCGAGTGCGGGAGTTGTCAAAGCACGACATCGAACACCGATCTCCTCGAGATACCGGTGACCGAGCGGCTCGTGACGCGATGGCGTCACCGAGATCTTGCCCGGCAGCCGGACGCTGATCGTGGCCGGCCGCGTCCCTTTTTCCGCAACCTGAATCTTCAGCTTGACCTCGACGAGCTTGCCCTCGGTCGCAATCGGCAACCCGAGCGATTCGATGTCATCGAAGCAATCCACCGAGCGAATTCGGTGGACCCTGCGATCTCCTCGCTGCCAGGAGCATTCGGTCATCCAGGCCCGCCCTACTCCGGGCAAGTCGTGCGCCGTGAGTGCCGCTTTACCCTTCTCTTGAAGGGGGGTCAGCGTACATGCAGCGTCACCGACGAAGAACGTCGGGTCCTCAAACAATGCCTCCCCAGCAAGCCGCAGGTAGGTGTCGACCAATGTGGCGCGCCGCGCAGCGATCTGGAGGCGTCCAGCCGCTGCCTCGTAGCGAAGCACATCGCAATGCACCGGGCGGAACCTAATTCTCGAGCGTGCAGCTCCCCCGTCGACGATCGCCAGTGGCGTCCTCGTGCGGTCGCTATGAGTGACCTGGAAGACCCATGTTCCGTCGTCTTCGACGGCCTCCACCTGGATGTGGTCCCCGAGATCGTGCTGCGTGCAGTAAACGGCCATTGACTCCGCCAAGCGGGCCTTGGAATGGTCGACACTCTTCACGACACGGTCTGCAGCGCCCCAAAACTCATGGACCGCCTTGTGCTCGCCGGTCGCCTGCATCTTGATCTGCGCCCGCATGAAGGCGCCTGAGACCAAAGGGTCCTTCTTCTGAAGGATGAATAAACGAAGCGCGAACTCTCGCTCGCCGCAGCCGGCGGGAATCTTGGCCTCGTCGAGGTGCTGATCCCGCATGGCCTCGAGCAACGCGTCACGGCCAGCCTCGGTGCCCAGGCCGTGAATGGCCTCGAGCGCGAGCAGCAACCCATCGGGGGGATCATCGCCTGCAAACGACGCACGGAGGGCGTCGTAGCTCAGCGACAGCCCCTTGAGCGAACTGGGCCAGCCGACGACCTCGAAGAGCTCGCGCCATGCATCGAGGGGTGTCTCCTCGATCGCTGAGGCATCCAGGTAGGCAAGTGTAAGCTGCATTATCGTTCCATTATCGAATGTCTCCGACTCCCAGTACAGGCGGAGCAGCACAAGGAGTGGACACCCTTGTCTCTCGCCCGCA
>BQJX01000442.1 GCA_021604925.1 Gemmatimonadota bacterium | reverse complement strand
CGGAGATGCTTTCGCAGGGCCTGCGCCCCGCGGCCACCATCAACCGTCTGGCCAACGGAACGCGCACCCGGTTCGCCGGGCTCGTCATCTGCCGGCAGCAGCCGGGGACCAGCACCGGCGTCACGTTCTACACGCTGGAGGATGAGACCGGATTCGTGAACGTGGTGGTGTGGAAACCCGTGTTCGAGAAGTTCTCGGTCATCGCGCGGACCTCCACCCTGCTCGGGGTCACCGGAAAGATGCAGGTGGAGAGCGGAGTGACTCATCTGATTGCGGATCAACTGTGGGATCCGCAACTCGGGTTGCGCGCGGAGACCCGTCCTCGCAGCTTTCACTGACGGGGCCGAGCGAGGGCGGACAGAAAGGGGGCGTGCGTGAGACGTGCCGCTCAGCGCACCGGCAGGCGGATCACCTTGGTCGTGCGGCGTTCGTCGTCGGCCTCCAGTCGGACAAAGTACACGCCGGACGGCGTGACCTCGCCATCGTCCCCGCGGCCATCCCACTCCAGCACGTTGCGCCCGGGCTCGCTCCATCCGTCGTGGAGGGACCGCACCCGGCGGCCGGTCACGTCGTAGACCCGCACGCGCACGTTGCCGCCGCGCGGCAGGTCGAACCGCAGCTCGGTCTGCTCCGTGAACGGATTCGGAGCCGCAGCCTCCAGCGACAGCCGGGCCGGCCGCTCGTCCGGCGTGAGGACCGCTCCCGTGGGATCGGCCTCCACGATCACGATCGTCTGGTCCACGCCGGGCGGGCTGATCGACTGCACCACGCCCGAAGGCCAGTGCACGGTAAGCGAAGTCACCGACGTGGCCGAACCCAGTCCGAACTGCAGCGTGACATCGCTCTGTTCGTAGTACGACGAGCCGATCGACACTTCCCGGGTCTGCGTGACGCCGCCGGACACGAGCACGACCCGCGCCCCCAGCCCGAATCGATTCGACAGCGTTCCCTGCAGATCCACGGACAGCCAGTGCCGGGGCGTCCCCACGTCGTTGCGGAAGAGAAAGTCCTCGTCCCCGGTGCCGTTGGCGATTGCGAGATCCACGTCGCCGTCGCCGTCGATGTCGGCAAACGCGCCGCCCAGGCTGTTGCGGTTCTCGGTCAGGGGGAACGGGCCGCCCACCGTCTCGGTGAACGCGTACCCGCCGTCGTTCCGGAAGAGGCTGTTCACCTCTTCGCTGCGCGCGAAGAACAGGTCCAGATCGCCGTCCAGATCCACGTCTTCCCAGGCGCAGCCATAGCCGCGGACGGCATCCCGCACCTCGCCGCTCTCCCGGTTCACGAACGAGACGCCCGCGCCCACGTTCTCGAAGAGGCGGTTCTGACCGCCGTCGTTCGTGACGAAGAGATCCGGGTCGCCGTCGTTGTCCACATCGCCCCAGGCGCACCCGCGCCCCCAGCCGGCGTCGGCGAGGTTCGCGAGCGGCCCCGTGGCCACGTTCACGAACGTGCCGCCGTCGTTGCGGAACAGCTGGTTCGGCGCGTTCGCGGCGGCCACATAAAGGTCCGGGTCGCCGTCGAGGTCGTAGTCCGCCCACGCCGCCCCCTGCGTGCTTCCGCCCTGGGTGATGGGCGGCGTTCCCACGCTGACGAACGAGAAGCTGCCGTCGTTTCGGAAGAGCGCGTTCGGCGCCGCAAAGTGACCCAGGAACAGGTCCACGTCGCCGTCCAGATCGTAGTCCGCCCACGCGGAGGCCAGCGGGGCCGGAGCGGGCGTGAGCACCGACGTGGCCACGTCCTGGAACGAGCCCGCACCATCGTTGCGCCACAGTCGATTGCCGGAGCCGTCCCAGTTGGCCAGGAACAGATCCAGGTCGCCGTCGTTGTCCGCATCCACCCAGGTGCTGGACGACGCGTCGCCCGGGTCGTTCAGGGCCGCCGGAGTCACGTCCGGGAACGAGGTGCCGTCGTTGCGCAGCAGCCGGTTGCCCGGAACCGATCCGATGCCCCGCGCCAGGTACAGATCCGGATCCCCGTCACCGTCGTAGTCGCCCCAGGCAGCGCTCCAGGTGTCACTGCCGCCGGTCAGCGCCGGCGGCGTGTGATCCTTCCACGGTTCGTAGTCCCACACGTCCACCCACAGATCGCCGTTCGTCTCCGAACTGTCCGGTCGAGCATTCCACCAGTAGGAAAGGACGTACTCCTGCCCCGGAGTGAGGCCGCCGATGGTCGCGTACGTGGACACGAACTCCGCCAGGTTGCTCGCCTGTCCGAGTCCCAGCGACCCGCCCGACCGCTCCCCGAAACAGTCCACGGTGTCCGTGAGGTCGTTCGACGCGGTTCGCTCCTTGGGATCGTTGGCGAAGTTGTCGTACGCGCCGTCGCTCAGATCCCATTCGATCGGAATCCCGTTCCCGAACGTGGCGAGGTACACGAAATCGAAGTTGGAGACGAGGTCCCATCGGAAGAAGCCGTCGTCGTCGCAGTCGAAGCAGTCGGTGTTGATCGCGTAGTTCTCGTCGTGCAAGGTCCGGTGGATGATCGACAGGTTGTCGATGGCGTGGAACATCCAGGTGCTGCCGCCGGAGCGCGCCTGCGGGTCGATGGTGCCCAGGTTGCGTGCCCGGATCTGGACCGTGACCTCGGGATGCTCGGCCAGGAACGTGGTCAACGTGGGCTCCGACGCGCAGAAGTCGTCGTTCTCGATGAGTTTGCGGTCGATGGGGCCGGGCGTGGTTCGCCGCACCGCCGCGTCCGGCGCCGAGGGCACGAGACTCATCGCAAGCATCGCCATCCAAACGAGTCGGAATCTGGACAAGGCAGGGCTCCGGTGCGGGACCTCCCGATCGTACCACGACGCCGTCACGAGGCACCGGCCCCCACGGTGAGAACAAACGGGGCCCAGAAGTGGGGCGCGGAGAACCGGTCGGAGCCGCGAAGCGTCCGCTTGGCGGATTGGAGCCACTCGGCGTACCGCGCGGCCGCAATCGGCGCCCCGGACCCGGCCTCCGCCGAACGCGCGATGTCCCGGAACAGCGCTCCGGTGAGTTCCGCGGCCGCATCATCGTGCAGCGGCCAGAGGCTCGCCATCACCTGGCCGGCCCCGGCCGCCAGGAACCCGCGGGAAAGCGCGAACACGCCCTCGCCCGCCACCAATCGCCCGGCGTTGGTGTCACAGGCCGAGAGCACGGCCACTTCGCACGCGAGGTCCATGTCCAGCAACTCGTAGAAGTGCAGGAAGCCGTCGTCCCGGACCGCCTCGTCCGGGGCCAACACCAGCGCCGAGGACCAGTGGTTGCGCTGCGGCTCCACCAGCGCATGCGTGGCCACATGCAGCCATCGGCACGTGGAGGCGGATTGGCGAAACGCGCGCTCGGTCGCGTGCGATCCGCGATAGGACTCGAGTCGCTGGGAACCGAACGCCTCGGCCAGGGCGTCGGCTTCGCGCGCCGTTCCGACCAGCCGCGGGAACGGAGTCGCCTGTCCCCCGCTCATGAACGCGGGATCCGCAA
>BQJX01000441.1 GCA_021604925.1 Gemmatimonadota bacterium | reverse complement strand
CGCGGAGACGGTCCGCACGTTCCTGCTCGACTGCTGCCAGCTGGATCCCGCCCGCCTCGAGGCGCGCGGCTTCGGCGAGTCGGTGCCGCTGGCTCCGGGCGACAGCCCCACGGCGCTCGCGCTGAATCGGCGCGTCGAGTTCCGAATCCTGAACCCTGAGGCACTTCGCCGCTAGCCCGCCGGGCGGTCTCGCCGCCCCACGAACTTCCCTGGAAGGAGCGAGAGCATGCGCGCCAAGATCCGAATTGCCATCGTTGGACTGCTCAGCCTCATCGCCATCACGCTGGTGATCGCAAACTGGAACCTGCTGCTGGGGCGCGCCACTCTCCATCTGCTGGTCGGGCAGGTCGAAGCTCCCCTTGGTCTCATTCTCCTGGTGGTGAGCCTGGTCCTGACCGCGGTCCTGATCCTGCTGCTTCAGGTGCAGCGGATGCAGACGACGCGGCGCCATCGCGAGGAGCTGGAGCACATCCGCACTTCCGCCCACGACCAGCTGCGCGCGCGAACCGGGACCGTGCAGAGTTCGGTGCTCGAAGAGGTGGCGGCCATTCGCGGACGCCTGGATCGCATCGATCGGGCGTTCGACGCCGTGGAGTCGACGTCCGGAGCCAACCCCTAGGCGGCGGGGTCGCGTTTCGCCCGTGGCGCATCCTCGGTCACAATGTCGCGCAGCAAGCGCCCCAGGATGTCGGCGCCGGTGATCACGCGCCTTACCGATCCCCAGACCAGAATGACGTCGCGATCGATCACATCGTCCTCGGGGTGCGCGGGTTGCACCCGGAGGTTGTGGATGACCTGTCCGAGCGGCGTCGTGGGATCCTCCACAACCAGCGGCCGGTGACAGAAGTCGTACGGGTTGCAGGGGCCGGCCGCGAACAGGGCCGCTCTCAGGAAGCCGTCCGTATCCAGCACCAGGTGCGGCGTTCCCTCGGGATCCGTGAGAATCACCCACTTCTCTCCCGAGGCCTGCACCTGCCGCAGGAACGGGTCGTCGACACTTCGTTCGAATGACGGGAAGACCGGAAGATCCACGTTCACGGGTAGGCTGATCACGCTGGCCGGATCGACCGGCTCTCCTTCCAGGCCCGCGTCCTCGTCGTCCAGCTCCAGGAAGTTCAACGCGCCGGTCCCCTCCAGGTGGTCGAGATCGGCCTCCTCCGACGTCATGTGCTGCCGGATGATCTCGCGGAAGTCCCGCTCGCGGATGTACTGAATCCCCTCCGGACCCAGCCAGCGGTCCAGCATTCTCGCCGTCGGACGCGCCACCGGGTACAGCACGAACTGATAGAAACGAATGACGGGGCCCAACAGCGCGGCGATTCGAAGCGCGTTCCGGGAGAAGTACGCCTGGGGCATGATCTCGCCCAGAAACGTGATCGCGACGGTGGAGAACAGAAAGGCCCCGACGCCGGTCATGACGGAATCGGCCACCAGGGCCAGCAGCGTGTTCGCTGCCACGTTGCCCCACAGGATGGTGGTCAGCAGGAAGTTCGAGTCGCGGCGGAGGGCCAGGACCTGGATCGCATCGCGGTTGCCGCCCGTCGCCCCCGCTTCCAACCGAAGGCGACTGATCCCGAACACCGCCAGGTTCAAACCCGAGAACACCGCCGATTGGCTCAGGCACAGGGCGATCAGCAGCCACGCCATCATTGCGCCCACTCCATGGTTGACCGGGCCCGGAGGAGGTCCACTCTAGGACTCGTGCGGCGCGTGGAAGCGCCGAAACGCATCCGTGACCGGCATGTCCAGGTGAACGTCCACCTGCGGGAACGCGATCACCACCTTTGCCTCCTTGAGTGCCCACCAGATCGCCTCGTGCAGCTTGGATCGGTACGAATTGCGTTGCCACGGCTCATCGATCCAGACCGAGACCTCCCAGTCGACCGAAGACGACCCGAAGGAGGTCATGAGGATGACCGGCTTCTTCTTCTTGTTACGCCAGGAGAGCCGCTCCGCACACGCCTCCAGCTCGCGACGAACCAAGGCCATGTCTGAGTCGTAGGTGACCCCCACCACCACTCGCAGCCGGAAGAGGGTGTCCCGCAGCGTGTAGTTCGTCACGGAGGTCTGCACCAGGGTTGAGTTGGGGATGATGATGTCCTCGTCGTCCAGGGTCTTGGCCACGGTGGCGCGGGTGTTCATCTGCACCACTCGGACCATGTCGCCTTCCACGGAGAGGATGTCACCCGGCTTGATCGTGCGTTCGACCAGCAGGATGATCCCGGCCACCAGATTCTGCGTGATATTCTGCATCGCGAAACCGGCGGCCACCGCCACAAAGGCACCCGCGGCAAAGAGCGCGGTGAGGTTGATCCCGAGCGTCTGGAACGCGACCCCGAGCCCGAGCGCCAGCACGACATAGTGCGTGAGCCGCTTGGCGACACCCAGGCTTCCCTCGTCCTCGACACTTCGGATGCGAAGGAACCGCACCACTGCGTGTTGAACCAGCGTGGAGATCCAGAACGACGCGCCCACGATCCCCAAGGTCAGCGCCAGCGTGAACGCGGTGACCGGGGTTCCGGAGATCGAGAACAAGACCGCGTGGAGTACCTTGTGGATGTCGGCCAGAACCTCGGTCATCGGAGTTCACCGTCGATCAGAACCATCCCTGCCTCCGGAAGTAGGCCACCATGCCGCCGGCGACGACCGCCATGAGCCCCAGTGCGAACGGATAGCCGAAGGTCCAGGACAGCTCCGGCATGTTCCAGCGCGAGACTCCGGGATCGAAGTTCATCCCGTACAGTCCGGCCACGAATCCCAGCGGGATGAAGATGGTGGCAATGATCGTGAGGACCTTCATGATGTCGTTCATTCGATTGCTGACAATCGTGAGGTAGAGATCCAGGAGTCCGGAGGCCAACTCGCGCAGGCTCTCCACCTGCTCGATGATGCGGAACGTATGATCGAGGCTGTCCCGCAGGTAGAGGCGCGTGGATTCCGTGACCAACTCGGATTCGTCGCGGATCAAGCTGTTCAGCGATTCGCGGATCGGATGCACCACGCGGCGGATGCCGGAGAGCTGTCGCTTCAGGCCGTGCAGCGTGCCCACGATCTTCGGGTCCGGGCGGTCCAGGATCTCCTCTTCCACGCGCTCCAGTTCCGTCCCGAGATCGTCCAGAAGCGGGAAGTAGGAATCCACGATGGCATCGAGGATCGCGTAGGCGAGGTAGTCCGGACCCCCGGCGCGGATGCGCGGTCTCCCCTCCCGGATGCGGGCCCGGACGGGGTCCAGGCAGTCGCCGGTGTACTCCTGGAACGAGACCAGGTAGTTGCGGCCCAGGAACAGGCTGACCTGCTCCGTCTCCGCCCGGTCGCCGCCCCGCGGCATCCGGGTCACGAGGAACAACTCGGTGTCGAACTCCTCCAGCTTGGGACGCTGGTGGGTGCTCAGGACGTCTTCCAGGGCCAGTGCGTGGAGACCGAACAGGTTCCCGAGATCCTCCACCAGCTTCGCGTCCCCCAGCC
>BQJX01000440.1 GCA_021604925.1 Gemmatimonadota bacterium | reverse complement strand
CCCGAAATCCCCGGAACCGCCCGAATCACCAAAGTCCCCCTAAAATCCCCAATCCGCGGTTCACCCCCGGACCCTCCAGAAACAAGCCTGGTTTCTCTATTGACTTAACCACGGTTAAGTATATCTTGAACCCAGGCAATTCAGACAACGGAGGGGAAGTCCACGTGCACGGGCCGGCAATCGAAGACTACGTGAAGGCCATCTACAAGGTCTCCCAGACGGCGGAGCGGGTGACTCCGTCCGCCGTGGCCGAGGGGTTGGACATCTCCCTGGCCGCGGTCACCAAGATGGTCCGGCGACTCGTGGAGAAGCGCCTGGTGGTGTACGAACGCGGCGAGGGCATTGAGCTGACGCCGTCCGGGACCCAGGTGGCCCTGGAGATGATCCGCCACCATCGCCTCCTGGAGCTCTATCTCCACCAGGCGCTGGGTTACCCGTGGGATCGGGTGGACGAGGAGGCCGAGAAGCTGGAGCACGTGATCTCCGAGGAGTTCGAGGATCGCATCGACTCGCTCCTGGGGCATCCCACGCACGATCCGCACGGCGCGCCGATTCCCACCAAGGACGGAAAGATCGACGACACGCGCCACCCGGCGCTGGCCGACATCGAGCCGGGGAGCACGGTGCTGGTGCGCTGCGTCCGGGATCGAGATCCGGAGATGCTCCGGTACCTCGGCCGGCTCGGTCTGTACCCCGACACCCTGGTGGAGGTGGTGGACCGGGAACCGTTTGGCGGGCCCATGCGACTGCGCGTGGCCGGCAACCCCTGCGACGTGGGCGAGGAGCTCGCGCGCAACGTCTTCGTATCCCTCGGGGAGGAATCGGAATGCTGAAACGTCAGGCGTGCGCGCGTTCGGTGCGGAGGCTCGCGACCGTTCAGGGGCTGGTCCTCGCCTTCGCACTGGCGGCGGTCGGGTGCGGCTCGGACGGCGAGAAAGGGAGCACCGAGGGTCAGCCGATCCGCGTGACCGCAACGGTGGGCATGGTCGCCGACGTGGTCCGCAACGTCGGCGGAGATCGCGTAACGGTCACGGCGCTGATGGGCCCCGGCGTGGATCCGCATCTCTACAAGGCGTCCGAGGGCGACATCGCGCGCCTGGCCGACGCGGACATCGTCTTCTACAACGGACTCCTCCTGGAAGGCAAGATGACGGAGGTCCTGGAGAAGATCGCGCAGCGTGGACGGACCACGGTGGCGGTCGCGGAGCGCATCGACGCGACCAAGCTCCTCCATCCCAAGGAGTTCGAAGGACACCCGGACCCGCACGTGTGGTTTGACGTGTCCATGTGGAAGCAGACCATTGCGCCGGTCGTGGAAGCGTTGGCCGCCGTGGAGCCGGAGTCGCGGGAGCAGTTCCAGGCGAACGCGGCGCGTTTCGGCGCGGAGCTGGACGCGCTCCACGCGTGGTGCGGAGAGCAGCTGGCGCTGGTTCCGGAAGAGGGCCGCGTGCTGGTCACCGCGCACGATGCCTTCGGCTACTTCGGACGCGCGTACGGAGTGGAAGTTGTCGGGCTGCAGGGGTTGAGCACCGCCAGCGAGTACGGACTCAAGGACGTGAGGCGCATTGTGGATCTCGTCTCCGAGCGCCGAGTGAAGGCCGTCTTCGTGGAGTCCAGCGTACCCAAGCGCTCCATCGAGGCGGTCGTGGAGGGATGTCGCGCCAACGGGCACGACGTGCGCATCGGGGGCGAGCTCTTCTCGGATGCCATGGGCGAAGCCGGAACTCCGGAGGGCACCTACGTGGGAATGGTGCGCGCGAACGTGACGAAGATCGTGGAGGCGTTGCGATGAGTGCGAATCCTCCGGTCCGGACTCCGGAAGATGCCCACTCGTCCCTGGTCAATCCGCCGCTCGAGGTGCACGACCTGACGGTGGCGTACCACAAGCGCCCCGTGCTCTGGGACATCGACTTCTCGATTCCGAAGGGCGTGCTCGTGGGCGTGGTGGGTCCGAACGGCGCCGGCAAGTCCACGCTGATCAAGGCGATCCTGGGCATGGTGCCGCTGGCTTCCGGCTGGGTGCAGACGTTCGGTCGACCGGTCAAGCAGATGCGCCAGCAGATCGGCTACGTGCCGCAGCGGGAGTCCGTGGACTGGGACTTCCCCACGAACGCGCTGGACGTGGTGCTCATGGGGCTCTACGGAAAGCTGGGCTGGTTTCGGCGACCCGGCCGCGCGGAGCGCGAGCGCGCGCATCACTGCCTGGAGCAGGTGGACATGGCCGACTACGCGAACCGCCAGATCAGCCAGCTGTCCGGCGGCCAGCAGCAACGCGTGTTCCTGGCGCGCGCGCTGGCGCAGCACGCGGATCTCTACCTGATGGACGAGCCGTTCGCGGGTGTGGACGCGGCCACCGAGAAGGCGATCGTGCGGATCCTCTCCGACCTTCGTTCGGAAGGCCGGACCGTGATCGTGGTGCACCACGATCTGCAGACGGTGAACGAGTACTTCGACTGGTGCATCCTGCTCAACATGCGACAGATCGCCGTGGGACCCACGGCCGAGATGTTCACCGAAGAGAATCTCCGCCGCACCTACGGCGGTCGTCTCACCATCGTGAGTCGGATCGCGGACGAGGTGGCGAAGCAGGCGCCGCGAGGACTGCGTTGACCTGGGACTGGCTCTCCGACCCGAACACCCAGTGGGTGCTGGCGGGAACCACCCTGCTCGGAGTGAGCAGCGGTGTGCTCGGCTGTTTTGCGCTGCTGCGTCGCCGGAGCCTGCTGGGCGATGCGCTGGCACACGCCGCGTTGCCGGGCGTGTGCGTGGCGTTCCTGCTCACGGGATCCCGTTCGCTCGCGCCCCTCCTGCTGGGTGCGGCGGCCGCCGGCCTGCTGGGAGCGTTCTGCGTGCAGATGGTCACCCGCCACTCGCGCATCAAGGAGGACACGGCGCTGGGGCTGGTGCTTTCGGTGTTCTTCGGCGTGGGGATCGTGTTGCTCACGATCATCCAGCATACGGGAGCGGGCAACCAGGCGGGCCTGGACAAGTACGTGTTCGGACAGGCCGCGGCCATGACCGCGGGCGACGTCCGCGTCATGGCCATCGCCGCCGGCATTGTGGGCCTGCTGTCGATCGCGCTCTTCAAGGAGCTGAAGCTCCTCTGCTTTGACATGGACTTCGCCGCGGGCCAGGGGTTCCCGCCCGGCCTGCTCGACGGGCTGCTGATGACGCTGCTGGTGTTTGCCGTCGTGATCGGGTTGCAGGCGGTGGGCGTGGTGTTGATGGCGGCCATGCTGATCATCCCGGCCGCGGCGGCGAGACTGTGGACCGATCGACTGGGATGGATGGTCGCCCTGGCCGGGATAATCGGCGCGCTGTCCGGAGCGATCGGGACCTTGGTCAGCCTGCAGGCGTTGCGGATGCCCACGGGACCGTTGATCGTGCTCTCGTCCACGGCGGTGTTCGCGGTGTCCCTGGGATTCGCACCCAGGCGTGGCTTGATCCCGCGCGCGTGGCGCTTCGT
>BQJX01000439.1 GCA_021604925.1 Gemmatimonadota bacterium | reverse complement strand
CACGGTCTCCGGCGACTGGACGGTCGCGCGGGCATGGCTGGCGCGCGAACTGGCCGACCCCGCGCCATGACCGGACGCTTCGAGGAGGTCCGCCGGCTCGTCCTGGAGGCGGCCGAAGTTCCGCCCGAGGAGCGAACCGCCTGGCTCGCGCAGGCATGCGCGGGCGATGACGCTCTCCGTGCGGACGTCGAGTCGCTGCTGAGCTACCGGACCTCTGACGACGCATTGCTTCGCACTGCCGGCGCCGTGGCCCGCGGGCTGCCGATCGACCCCGCCGAAGCCGTCATGATCGGCAGTTGGGAAGTGCTCGACGTGCTCGGCGAGAGCAGTGGCGGAAGGCTCTACCGTGCGCGTCGTCGCGGTCCGGACACCTCCGAGGCAGCGGTCCTGGTGCTCGCCGCCGGAGCCGACACGGATCGCGTCGTGGAAGCGATCGCGGCGGAACGGGACGCGCTGGTCGGTTTGAAGGGGATCGCACTCCCGATCGACCACGGTCGCACGGATTCCGGCGACCCGTTCTTCGCCACCGGATTCGTGCGCGGACAGCGCATCGACGACTACTGCGATCAGTCTCATCTCACGGTGCGCGACCGCGTCCAACTGGCGGAGGCCGTTTGCCGCGCGGTCGGCCGGGCCCACGGGCTCGGGGTGGCGCACGGCGCCCTCACGACGTCGCGCGTCCTCGTCACGCGAAGCGGTGGCGCGGCGACACCGATCGTGCTCGGCTATGGCGCGCCCCGCGCGAGTAGCGGGGACGGCCCGGCGGTCGCGGCAGCGGACGTGGCCGCACTGGGTGGATTCCTCCATGAACTCCTGGTTGGCGAGCGCCCCACGTCGACCGGCTCTCCTCCTGCGCCCAGCACCCGGGTGCTCGAGATGAACGCGACTTCCGGCGCCCAGCGGCGACGCACGACTCCCGAACAGTGGAGTCGCGAGCTACGCGGGGATCTTGATCGCATCATAGGGTGTTGCCTGGTTCCCGACGCCGGGGCGGTCTACCCATCCGCAACGGAACTGGCGAACGATCTCGCGGGCACCCTTGCGAATCCCACGGGGCGGGGCGCCGGCAGCGGCCGCCTGCGCCGGCGGCTCCGGCAACTGGGCGCAGCGCTGCGTGGGACCCGCCGGGATCGCTGAAGACCGGGACACCACGCGCCCTGATCTCAACCCCGGTCGATTTTCCCCGAAAAACCGTCGAGGGGCGGCGACCAGCGAACTCCCAGCGCTTCCAGGATCTCGCCGACCTGTTCGTGGGTGGAACGGTCCAGCCCTTCCGTCCGCACCCTTCGTGCGAGGTCCAGCAGGCGGGCCGAGACGTCGGGGTGCGCGCGGGCGGTGAGCTCGCAGGCCTCCGCGAACGACTCCCGGAAGTACGCTCGGGCGGCGTCCCGCTCGCCGCGCTCTTCGTGGAGAGCGCCGAGCTCCCACAGCGTCAGCTCCATCCCGGGAATCCATCCGTTCTCCGGTCGAAGGGCGGCAGCCTCGGCCAGGAACGCCTCCGCCTCCGGGCGGCGCTCGGTCTCATACAGCATATGACCGCACTCCTGCAAACAGCGAAGCAGATGGAGATCCACCCCCGGCGTCGCTCGGTACAGTTCGATGGCGGCTGCGTAGTGGACCGCGGCTTCGTCCACGCGCCCCCGCGTTCTCAGCAGTGCGGCGAACCCGTAGTGGGCACCCGCCCACGTCACGACGGGTGCATCCTTGATCGATTCGAACGTGGCGATCGCTGCGCGGTAGTGGGCCTCGGCCTGTTCGGGTTGCGACGGCTCCGCGCTTCGCCACGACGCAAAGGCCAGTCCGGCGTGCGCCATCGCGACGCCGGCGCTCTCCTCCGCCAGCAGCGCCCGGTGCATCCGCAACGCCTCGCGCTGGATGTCGACGCTCTCCGGAGCGTTCTGGAACGTCAGCGACGTCCCGAGCAGATACGTCAGCATCGCTTCGGACTCGCGATTGCCGGCGAGTTCCCGGAAGAGCGCCACGCCGCGCCGCGCCGGCATCTCGACGTCCGACCACATCCACAGTCGTGCGTACGTGTGCGCCAGCACTTCCCAGAGTCTGGCCTCGACCTGCGGCTGTCCTTCGAACTCCGTCTCGACGCGTGCCGCCGCGCTCTCGAGAATGTCGAGCAGGCTGTAGTCCACGGCCGCCGTTCCCGCACCGTCGGGCATGAGGGTCGAGACGAGGAAGCTCTGCGTCCGGCGCGCCCTCTCCGCCTCCGCTTCGGAGCGGTTGTAGAGAACCGTCATGGTGACGCCGAACACGAGCGCAACCACGAGGGACGCGCCGCCCAGCGCGAACGGCGCCTTGTAGCGTCGCATCGCCTTTCCGAGAACGTAGTGCCAGCTGCGGCCGCGGGCTTCGACCGGATCTCCGCTTCGATAGCGGTGCACGTCCTCGAGAAACGCGTCGACGGACTGGTAGCGTTTGCCGGGGTCCTTCTCCAGCATCTTCTGGACGATCGACTCCAGGTCGCGGTCGATGGCCGGGTTCACCGACCGGAGCGGACGCGCTTCCTCGCGCTCGATGACCTGGAACGCCTGGGCGATGGAGCCCTCGATCGGATACGGCATCGATCCGGTGAGCGCCTCGTAGAACAGAACGCCGAGCGAGTAGACGTCCGTGCGGACATCCAGCGGCGTGGTGCCACGCACCTGCTCGGGCGACGCGTACGCCGGCGTTCCCAGGAACTGGCCGCTCTGGGTGAGCCCCGGATCGGCTTCCGAGGCCAGCAGCTTGGCGAGGCCGAAGTCCAGGAGGTGCGGCTGTCCCTGCGCGTCGACCAGGACGTTCGACGGCTTCAGGTCACGATGCAGGACGCCCCGCTGGTGCGCGTGCTGCAGAGCCTCGGCGACGCGGATCATCATGTCGGCGATCACGCGGTGGAAGCGGGCGTTGGCCCGCGCTTCCGTGGCCCACTCATGGATGCCGACGCCGTCGATCCACTCCATTGCCAGCACGAGCTGTCGATCCACCGACTCCATTCCGAAGATCGTGACCACGCCGCGGTGATTCAGTGAGGCGGCGGCCTCGATCTCCCGCTCGAAGCGCTGCCGGGTTCGCAGGGAGGCGGAGGCGCCGGCGATCATCTTCTTGAGGGCCACCTGCCGGCGCGTCCGCGAGTCCAGGGCGCGGTACACCACACCCTGGCCCCCGCGGCTCACTTCCTGAAGCAACTCGTACGGTCCCAGCGTCCCGAGCGCGGCCGGCTCGGCCGCTTCGCGGAGCCGGTCCATCCACGCGTCGCCGTCGTGGCTGAACTCCGAGAGAATCGCGGCGGGATCGGCCTCTCGCGGGCTGCGACCGTTCTTCTTCAATGCGCTTCTTCCTCGTCGGCCAGCTGCGCGGCGATGAGTTCGCGGATCCGGTTCCGAATCCGCTGCTTCGCCTTGTTCGCGGCGGCGTGGCTGAGCCCCGTCTTCCTGGCCACGAGCTCGGTGGAGTCGCCGGCCAGGAAGCCATCGAAC
>BQJX01000438.1 GCA_021604925.1 Gemmatimonadota bacterium | reverse complement strand
CGGACTGGGGCATCGACGAGGGCGAAGGGACGGTCGGCGGCCTCTTCGCGGACTACGACGACGACGGCGATCCGGATCTCTTCGTGGGCGGCGAGGAGTTCATGCGCTCCACGCGACTCTGGCGCAACGACGGCAGCACGTTTGCCGACGCCACCGTGGACGCGTTCGGCGGCACCCTGCCGGCCATTGCCGGTGCGGACTTCGGCGACTACGACAACGACGGCGATCTGGACCTCGCGATCTGCGAAGGCGACGACGCCATCTACGATGCCTGGGGAATCGATGGCAACGACTACTGGTTCTTCGCGCACCATCGACTCTCGGACGACGGCGTGGACGCCTTCACGTTCACGTCCGTCGGCGGCAGTCCGGTGGCGATCCTGGAGTGGCGGGGCACGTTCGCGGCCGGCCGCATCTTTCTGGGCCCCAGCGGCGTCCATCCCGGCGGTCCGGTGGTGGTCCTCACCGACGCGTACGTCGGCGCCCCCACATTCACGCCGGGCGTGGACGAGGGCCTGTATCTGTGGCGCGAGTCGGCCGGTGGTCCGTGGCAGATCCGCGTCTCGGCGCCTCCGGGGACGTTTGGCAACTACTCCGGCACGGTGTTCACCGCGGGCGTGAACAGCCCGGCGGATTCGAGCCTGGAGCAGATCGCGGTGCCCCCCGCGCCGCCGCGCGTTTTCCGCAACGACGGCGGCACGTTTGTCGAGACCACCACCCCGCTCGGATTCACGGCGTCGGGCAACCCCCGCGGGGTGGCCTGGGTGGACTTCGACAACGACGGCGACCTGGACCTTCATCTCACGAACAAGGGCACGTCGGAGACGCGCGGCGAAGCGGATGTGCTCTGGCGCAACGACGGCGCCGCGTTCGCCGCCCTCTCGGGCGCCGGCTGGGTGGACGGCGACGTGGACCATCTCACGGACGGCAGCGTGTGGGCCGACGTGGACGGCAACGGAACGCTCGATCTCATCGTTCAGAACGGAACGGGGCCCACGTTCTTCCACAACCTGGCGGCCCCCGCCCTCTATCGCAACGACGGGCCCACCGGGAACTGGCTCGCGGTTGCGCTGGGCCAGACGTCCACGGGAGGAACGCCGGTGGGCGCGCGCGTGGCGGTCCATTCGGCCGGGGGAACGGTGCACCGTCGGGTGACGGCAAACAGTTGGCGAGGCTTCCAGCGTCCGCTGGCGCTCCACTTCGGGCTGGGCGCGGATACGGTCGCGGACAGCGTGGTGGTGGAGTGGCCGGGCGGCGGCCACCAGACGGTGACCGGGGTTCCTGCGAACGCACGGATCACGCTGAGCCAGAGCCAGGGCTCCACCGAGGTGGTGGGAGGACTCGGTCGCGGGTTCGTGGTCGGGCCGGTCACGCCCCAGCCGGCGCTGGGTATCCAGCGCGTCGAGCTTCGTCTGGCGGCCCCCGCCCTCGTGAACGTGGCCGTATTCGACGTCACGGGCCGCCGGGTGCGATCCCTGCTGAGTGAGCGGCGCGGCGCCGGCACCGTCCGCATCGAGTGGGACGGCCTCTCCTCCTCCGGACGCTCCGTCCCGGCCGGCGTCTACTTCCTCCGCGGCACGGGCGACGTGGAGTTCCAGCGCAAGGTCGTCCGCCTCCGCTAGGTCCACCTCCGCTCGCCGCGCGGCCACAAAAAAACGGGCCGGAGACTTTCGTCCCCGGCCCGCCGAACTCTCGCGCCTTCTGCGACGCGATGGATCGAACTAACGGTAGATCGCCTTGATGCCGCCCCACGTGTTCTCTTCCACGCTGATCGGCGTGTCGCACTGGAGATGCACGGACCAGTTGTGCACAAAGCCTTCGTCGCCGGCTGAGTTGTCGGTGATCTCCAGATGGAACGTACCGTCGCCCACGAACAGACCGTTCAGCGCGCCCAGGTCACCTTCCGACTGGTAGCACGCCGGCACGAAGCTCGCCGGGCAGTCATCCTGACCGAGAACGGCCAGATCCGGACGGGACGAGAAGTAGTACTTGCTCTCGGGATCCGAGACCAGATCACCGGCACAACCGAACGTCGACTCCGGCACGCCCGGCTGATCCACGAGCGGAACCGTCGTCACAACGCCGCCGTCACTCGTGTGGACGAGATTGATGACGAGGTCACCGACCCACGTGTGCTCGATGTTGAGGTCGATAATGACGTCGGTGATGACACAGTTCTGATCGTTGAACTTGATCGCGGGCGTGATCACAGGACCAAGCGTATCCGCGATCGCCGCTCCAACGTTGATCTTGCTGCCCTTGTACGTACCGATCGGGCAGAAGCCAGGTGCCGGCGGAGTCACGCAACCACCGAGGGCCGTGTAGAAACCAGCGGAGGTACCGCTGAAGCCACGGATCTTGAGGCGGTAGGTGCCCGTGTACGGCGCCGGGAAGTCGGCGATCAACGAGTAGAGGCCGGGGCCGCCGTCGTCGTTCGAAGCGAGCATGGCGCCACAGGCGTCATCCCACAGCTCAATGAACGTATCCACGGTGCCGAGACCGAGGTCTTCGTCCGTACCGATGGTGATCTCGTCACCGGCGGTGCAGGAGAACGAAATCCAGTCTTCGTCGCCAGCGGTGATCTCGCCGTGGAACGTGTCACCCAGCGTGTACGCGTTTCCGGCACCACAGGCGTCGTTCGGCTCGGTCTCGCTCACGTCGGCGAGTGCGCTCAGGGCACCGATGTCTTCGAGCGACCACGGCTTGAGCGCGAGGGCATCCAGCTCACCCTGCTTGTCCGCGAATGCGGCGCCAGTGGCGAGCACGAGGATGGAAAGGGAAAGAATCACGAGTCTCATTGACTTCATCAGAAACTGCCTCCTCGGTCGAGTGCTCGGCGGCTGACCCCGTCGCGAAGCATCCCACCAAGGAGCCGGGGGGAGCAAACGGGGCGCGACCGATGTCCGGCTTCCCAACGGGAAACCGTGGGCGAGAACACGCGATGAACGGCGGTGATTCGGCCGGGGGGGTCCGGAAACCGACTCCATCCGCTCGGGGGCGCACGTTCTCCCTAACAACGAATCTAGAAGATCCGGGGAGGTCTTTGCAAGGATTTGCTACCCAGGGCCTCCCTAGGGGCGATTCGCCGCAATTTCGGCGATCCTCTGATGGGCGAGGGGATGGTCTACAGCCTCCAGGACGGCCCGGTAGGCCTGATCGGCCGCATCCCACTCCCCCAGCGTGAGGAGGATCTCCCCGTAGGCCAGCAGATTCCCCGCGTCCCCGGGCGACAGTTCCAGGCAACGGGCCATGCTCCGCTTCGCCTCGACGGTCCGATCCAGCATGAACAGAGCGCGGGCCCGCACGCCGTGGGCGCGGGCGGACTCCGGATCCAGAGCGAGTGCGGCATCCACCGCCTGCAGCGTGGCCGGGAAGTCGTTCTGCGCCAGGAACACCTCCGCCCGCAGGTTGTGCAGCCGCAGGCTGTCCGTGCCGATCGCGAATGCCCGGTCCAGCGTGCGGTGCGCGTCGTCGAAGCGCTGGACCTTGCG
>BQJX01000437.1 GCA_021604925.1 Gemmatimonadota bacterium | reverse complement strand
CGCTCTCCGCGGCCTGTGACCCCAACGACACTCCGGAGGTGCCTCTTGAACGCTCCTGTTCCCCGCCACCCGCTCTCCACTCTCATGGCCGCATCCCGCCTCGCGAAGAGCCTGGCCCTCGCCGGAGCGCTGGCGACCCAGGCGCTGCTTCCTCCAGGCGCCGCCGCGCAGACCTTTACCCGGATCACGGGCACCGGAACCCATGTGACCGACGCCTTCAAGAGCCTCAGCGGCGCCTGGGCCGACTACGACTCCGATGGCGACACGGACCTCTACGTGGGCAACATCGGGGCGTCCTTTCTCTACCGGAACGACGGCGCCGACGTGTTCGTCACCGTTCCGGGTCCGCCCACGGACACCACGGCCGACGCGGTCCGGACCATGGCGGTCTGGGGCGACTACGACAACGACGGCGACGTGGACCTGTACCGCACCACCTACACGTTCGACATGAACGGGCCCACCATTCCGCTGCCGAACGACCTCTTCCGGAACGATGGGGGCACGTTTGTTCCCGTCTCCACCGGCAACGACAGCACGTTCACGCCGGCCGCGAGCTGGGTCGACTACGACGCCGACGGAGACCTCGATCTCTTCTCGTGCGGCGCCGGCGGCGACCTGGACCTGATGTACCGGAACGACAACGGCACCTTCCTGAAGAGAACCGCGCTGCCGTTCCTGAACACGCACGGGGGCGGCGCGCTCCAGAGCTGGGTGGACTACGACGCCGACGGCGATGCCGACCTGTACATGGTGAATCACGGCGCGCCGAACGAGCTGTGGCGCAACCTGCTCAAGGAGACCGGCACCGCGGAGCTGTTCGAGGCCGACACCACCAGCGGTCTCACGGACGATGCCGGCGAGATCGACTTCGGCGTGAGCTGGGGCGACTACGACAACGACGGCGACCTGGACGGCTTCGTGAGCACGCTGGGCGTGGACAAGCTCCTCCGCAACGACGGCGGCACGTTCACGAGGATCACGGGCATCCCGCTGGTCCAGGGCACGCAGTCGTCCAGCGGCGGATCGTGGGGGGACTACGACAACGACGGCGACCTGGATCTGTTCGTACCGCACGCGGCCAGCACGGCGCAGACGCCGGACCTCTGGCGCAACGACGGCGGCACGTTCGTCGCGTTGACGATGGCGGACGTGGGGGATCTGCTGCTCAACCTTCCCGGCCCGCAGACGTCGGAGTGGGCGGACTACGACAGCGACGGGGATCTCGACATGTACGTCTGCAACCACTCCAACCTGGCGGGCAATCCGCGCGTCAACCGCCTCTACCGCAACGAGGGTTCCTCGAACGCGTGGCTGCACGTGAGCCTGGAAGGCGTGGTGTCCAACCGATCCGCGGTGGGCGCGGTGGTGCGGGCCAAAGCCACGATCGGCGGCGTGCCCACGTGGCAGATGCGTGACGTGGTGGCGGGCCCTACCTCGTTCGAGTTCCAGCGCGAACTGAGAATGCACTTCGGCTTCGGCGATGCCGCACAGGTGGACTCGCTGGTGGTGGAGTGGCCCTGCGGTTCCGTCCAGACGCTCACCGCCGTGGCGGTCAACCAGTCCCTGACCGTGGTCGAAAGCGTCGCCGTGGGAGTGAACGGGTCCAGCCAGGTGGGGCCGCTCGGGCTGGGGAACATCGCTCCCAACCCCACGCCGGGGCGCACCCACATCGACTATCAGCTGACTCGCGCCGCGCACGTGGATCTCAGCGTGTTCGACGTGCGGGGACGACGGATCCGGACGCTGGTGTCCGGACCGCGACCGGCGGGCGCCGCGGAGGCCGTGTGGGACGGGCGCGACGAGGACCGCCGGTCCGTCCCGACCGGGATGTACTTCGTGCGATTCGAAACCGAAGGCGATCTCGCCACGCGCAAGATCACGTTGGTGCGGACCAGGTAGCGGAACTCCTACCGGAGCCGGACCCAGCGCCGGCTCCGGACCCGACCGTCCATCGACCAGCGAACGTAGTAGAGCCCGGAAGCGGCTCCGCGCCCAACCGGCAAGACTGCCGCTCACCCACCGGGGCTGCAGTCCGCCGACGACGCGCAGCGAACCCGCCATTCGGTCGCTAGACTGGACGTCCCGGCGTCGTCAGGACCGCCCGCCGCACCTCCCAGACTCCAGCAGGAGAACACGCCATGACCTCCCCCACGCACGCGCTTCTGGTTGCGCTGGTCGCCGCGATCGCGATCCCGGGGTCGTTCCCATCGAATGCGGGGGCGATCGCGGAAGTCACGATCGTGCTGCCGCAGGGTTCCCTGACCAACGACGCCGTCACCGTCGGCCCGGACGGTCTCGTCTACGCCACCTACTGCTTCTTCGGCCAGCCGACCCGCCATATCCTGAGGTCCACTCCCGACGGCGTTTCCGAAGTCTTCACGTCGTTCCCGACCGCGTCCTGCACGTTGGGGATGACCTTTGACGACCAGGGGACCCTCTACGTCGCCAACCTCACGAAGGACAAGATCCAGAAGGTCTTCGCCGACGGCAGCAAGGAGCTCTACTACGGAGACCCCACGCTCGATGGGCCGGCGGACCTGGAGTTCCACCCCTCCGGGAACGGCGATCTGTACGTGGTGAACAACGGCGCCGAATCGATCAGCGTGATCCATCCGGACCAGACCATGGAGTTCTTCTACCAGGGGCCGGGGTTGACGGGCGCTCACGCCGGGACGTTTGACGACGCGGGCAACTACTACGTGGCCAACACGGACGGGACCGTGGTGAAGTTCCTGCCGGATGGAACACTGGTTCCGTTTGCGAACTTCAACGCGGCCTATGTCCACTGCACGGGCACCCGTCTGTTTGCGTCCAACCTGGCCGCGAACCAGATCTGGGAGCTCTCGCTGGCGGACGGATCGGCCACGTGGATCGCGGGTTCAGGGGTGCAGGGGTTCGTGGCCGGGCCCGCCGACGTGGCCCAGCTTCACTCTCCCAACGGGATCGCATCCGACCCGTCGGGAACCGTTCTCTACGTGTCGAGCGGGTTCGGCAACGGGCTGTTCCGGATCGTCCTGGACGAGGCGGTGGCGGCTCCCGTCCAGCAGGGCGCGGTGTCCGGGGGGAGTGCGCGCCTTCTCGGGGGCGGGCCGAACCCGTTCACCACGTCCACGCGGCTCAGCTACGAGCTTCCGACCGCCAGTGCCGTCCAGTTGACCGTCTACGACGTGCGCGGCCGCCGGGTTCGCGAACTTGTGGCCGCTCGCCGGGCTCCCGGGATCCACACGGTGGAATGGGACGGCCGCGACTCCACGGGCTCTGCGGTAGGAAGCGGAATCTACTGGGTCCGGCTCCGGGCCGGCGATGCGACCGACGCGGGCCGACTCACGCGACGTCCGTGACGCGGCTCGGGCCCCGTCCATCGTTCGGCGTGCTACGCTGGTCGGGATGAGCACATGGCGCCTTCTCGCGGTTACCTTCCTGGCGGTTTCCTTCTCCCACTCGGCTGCGGAGGAAGCACCCCCTGACGTCCGGGCCCCGCACTCCTGGC
>BQJX01000436.1 GCA_021604925.1 Gemmatimonadota bacterium | reverse complement strand
GGCGAACGCGTGCAGCGATCCCGTCAGGATCTCGTTGCCCACGCGGAGCAGGTGGTAGCCGGCGTCGGAGGTCATGGGCAGCGACCAGCCGCGCGCGATACCGAGTCCCAGAACGAGACCGGTGAACCCAAGATCGACGAGGCGAGGGGAGGGCGCGTTTCCGGGTTCTTCGGTCAACGCCAGTCAGCTCCGGGCGAGCAGGGTTTTCTTGGCGAGCGCCAGCACGTCGCGCTCGCCGGCGTGGTGCAGGAGTCGTCCGGCCACGGAGAGGGGAAACCACTTCACGTCCACCACCTCGCCGTCGTGGTCGTCCGTGGATCCCTCCAGGAAGCGGATCAGGAAGAAGTGGACCGTCTTGTCGATCGACAGCCGCTTTCCGTCCTCGGCGCGGGCCTGATAGGAGTACGCGATCGGGCACAGCGGATCCTCGAGCTTGCCCACCAGGCCGGTCTCCTCGCGTACTTCCCGCAGCGCGGCCTGTTCGATCGTCTCTTCCGGTTCGACGCGCCCCTTGGGGAGGCACCACATGGGACCCCGGCTGGTCTGGGTGAGGGCCACCTCGAATCCCGGGGGCTTGTCACGATAGATGACGCCACCGGAAGAGATCTCGAGCTGCCGTTCCATGCTATTCTCCCGGGAGTTTTCCTGGATCGACCAAGGGACATGGTCCAGAGTAGCAGATTCGGAACAGTGTGTCGTCGCAGGGCTCAGACGCTGCCGGGATCGTGGAAGCGGTCTGTCGGGGAACAAGGGAGAAGGTGTGGACGAACGAAACCACGGGAAACTTTCGCAGGGTCTGGAGCGGCTTTCGAAAGCCCATGTGGATCCCGAAGAGCTGCTGGATCCCGATACGGTCCCGATCAAGAACCGGGGCGGCGAGTGGATCATGCCCGACTGCCCGTCGTGCACGGAACGGTGTTGTCTGCATCCGGAACCGGACTCCGGAATCCTGCTGTCACTGCAGGATGTGGCGCATCTCGTGGACAGCGGCCACGCGGATCTTATCGTGGGGACGTACACGTTCAAGCGGAACAAGCGCGGCAAGATCCTCGACGAGATCGACGAGATGCCGCGCCTGGCCAAGCAGGACAACGGCGACTGCCACTTCTACGAGTCCACCACCGGACGTTGTCACGGCTACGGAGTGCGGCCGACCATCTGCCGCCGATTCCCGTATGAGGTCTCGTACAAGAAGAAGAGCGGGAAGGCGTTCACGCGTTTCATCGGCTGGTCGCAGTGCCCCACGCTCGAGAACGGCGAAGAGCACCAGGAGTCGATCCGGCAGATGGCGCGTGACGCGGTCGTGGACGAGAACGTGTCGTTCGAGGATGCCGTGCTGCTCGGTGAGCACGTGGAGGCGCTGCGCCAGGCGGGATTCGGCGCGTACCTGCCGCCGCCGTCCGAGTGCCCGGCCGTGCCGGAGCCGGTGGCCACCGACGCGGAGTAGTGCGCACGGGGACACCCCGCTGCGACGGTTGCAACCAGCAGGAGCCCGCGAACCGTGAGTTCGCGGGCTCCCTTGGTTTCGGGCGGCGCTGCCTCAGTTGGTGTACGTCATCTTGCGGGTCTGCGACTGGCCGTGCGCCGTGAGCCGATAGAAATAGATGCCGGCCGGGGCCACCTGGCCCTGATCCGTGCGACCGTTCCAGTTCTCCGACCAGTTGCCCGCGGACTCCACGCGCCGGTCCATGAGGGTGCGCACGTGACGCCCGGCCACGTCGAACACGTCCAGGCGCACCGGTGTGGCCCCCGCCGTACTGAACGCGATGGTCGTGCCGCGCTGGAACGGGTTCGGCTGGTTCTGCTGCAGCTGGACGGCGTCGGCCAGCGACGCGACTTCTTCCACTCCCGTGGGGGACGGCACGATCTCGTCCAGCTCCTCGTCTTCGTCGAATCCCGGCAGTTCGGGAAGCGCACCCGGTACCGGACGCAGGATCACGGTGATCACGTCGCCCGGCAGGACCTCCACGCCCGGAAACGCTTCCAGCCAGGGCCAGCCGCAGTTGCAGCCCGGCCCCGCACCGAGCACGCAGAAGTGCGGCGTGCCACCGTAGGAACCACAGGCCGTGACCCCGCAGGTGCAGGTGAAGCCGAGCGGCTCCGGCTGGAAGGGCACGGGAATCGACGAGTGGGCGACCCCGTTCACCAGCAGGTCCACGGACATGTCGAGCGGAACCGGAGTGCCCGTGCCGGCGAACTTCAGCACGCCCTCGTAGAAGATGGTCCCTTCCGCCACCACATCGACCCTGTTCGGTCCGGTGGACGACGGTGTCAGCGTCAGCGACGTGAGCTGGTGATCCCAGAAGATCTCGTCGCCATCGAACACGAAGAGCTTCTGGTCGTCGGACGTGTCGGGGTCGGGGAGCGCGCCCGGCGCCGGGCGGAGCAGCACCATGATCTCGTCTTCGGGCCGCAGCGTCATGGGAGTGAACGGCGTGGAGATGGGGAGGAAGCCGCACTTGCAGTCGCAGACCGGGTTGCACGGGCCGTCGGCCTGGCAGACCAGGGTGGCCGCCGCGCCGTCCAGCGTTCCGCTGCCGCAGCTGCCGCTGCAAAACGAGCCGTCGGTGCAGCTGCTCGTGCCGGGATCCACGCCCAGCGTGTGCGGCACGGTGGCGGCCACGGTTCCGTTCACGAGCAGATCCACCTCCGTGGAGAGATCCAACGGAACGCTCGGCGACGTGTCGAGCAGCGCGCGCCAGACGGCATGCACTTCGTACTGGCCGGAGCCGGTGGGATCCTCGTGGATGGACACGGCGTCCACCTGGCGGTTCCATCCGCCCTGCGCGTGGGCCGGGGCCGTGACCACGAGCGAGACGAGAAACGCGGCGGTGAACAGGGCGGTCATCCAGGCGGCGGTGACCAGGGTTCGGGGGGCGGCGTTCATGGCATTCTCCAATCCTATCGAGGTGAGTTCGTCCGCCTCGGGTGGTTCTGGCCGGCGGGCGAGACACGGCCTTCCATCGCAGGGGACGTGCCAGGTGGGGCGGGGCGTCGGAACGCGTTGCGGCACAAGGCGTTAGCGCGTGCGAGGTTCCGGCCGCCGGGCGGCGCGCCCGGGAGGCAAGTTCGTCGCCAGTGACGAGGCCTCCGAACTGCCTCATTGGCAAAGGGTTAGGAGTTCGTCGTGCGTGGCGAGGAGGGGCCGGGTGGCGGGCGCCGGGCGCGCCGCTGTCGCCGAGCGCCGGCACCCCGTATCATGGGAAGTGGGAGGTGCCCAGTGAGAGCCACCGTTCTCTACGATGGTCAGTGCCGCATGTGCGTGGGGTCCGTGAACCGACTGCGCCGCCTGGATTGGGCGGGGCGCCTGGCGTACGGCGATGCCCGGGACGGTGCGGTGCTGGCGGCGCATCCGCAGGTGGACCCGGCTCGCGCGCTGGAGCGCCTGCATCTGGAGGTCCCGGCCCCGGACGGGCGCGCGCCGCGCATCCTGGACGGGTTCCACGCCCTGCGCTGGATGGCCGGGCGACTGCCCGCGCTCTGGATCCTGTGGCC
>BQJX01000435.1 GCA_021604925.1 Gemmatimonadota bacterium | reverse complement strand
GGGCGGCCGGAGACGCGGAATGTGCACTTTTCGGTCAGGAATCCGCGTCGGATTCGGCCTCTTCGGGCCCTTTCGCATCGTCCACCGGGAACAGGAGCGTGACCGTGGTCCCCTGCCCTTCGTGGCTGTCGATCTCGATCGACCCGCCGTAGTCCTCCATGATCGCCCGGCAGATCGGCAGACCGAGCCCCGCGCCTCCGGTCTTGGTGGAGAAGCTCGGCTCGAAGATCCGGCGCAGGTTGTCCGGCGTGATCCCCACCCCCGTGTCGCGAATGACCACCTGGGCGGCCCCGTTCTCCCGGTGCGCGCGCACCGTCAGGTCGCCGCCGGAGGGCATCGCCTGCATGGAGTTCTCGATCAGGTTGATGAACAGACGCATGACCTCGTCCTTGTCCACGCGGGCGTACAGTTCGTGACGCGGCGCCTCCATGGTGAAGTCCACGGGGCGCTCGTCCCCGTCGCCGTACAGCCGACGCGCCTCGCCCAGCAGCTGCCCCAGGTCCTCGCGGCGAATGCGACGACCCGGCATGCGGGCGTAGTCGGAGAACTCGATCGCGATTCGACGCAGTGCTTCGCAGCGATCCACGATGGTCTCGGTGGACTCGTCCAGGATGCGATCGAACTTGGGATGCCGATCCTTCCACGCCTGGCGAAGATGCTGCGCGGACAGCTTCATGGGCGTGAGCGGGTTCTTGATCTCGTGCGCCACCTGACGCGCCATCTCCGCCCACGCGGTGATCTTCTTCGACTTGATCAGGTCGCTCAGATCCTCGAAGACGGCCACGGCGCCCTGCGGGTTGCCATCGCGATCGGCCAGCGGCGTGCCCACCAGCCGGAACGTCCGCAGTTCCCCGCCCGGATCGTCCGGAGCTTCCACTTCGATTTCGTCCACCACCTCGGTGCGCCGTCCCTCCAGCAGCGGCTTCACCGATCCCAGCACGGCGTCCAGCGCGGCACCGCCCCGCACCTCGCTGGCCAGCGATCCCAGCACCGCCGCCGGGTCCACGTCCAGGATCCGCGAGGCCGCCTCGTTCACGGTGGCCACCCGACCCTCCGCGTCGAAACTGACCACGCCCGATCCGACGTGCCGGATGATCGCCTCGATGTACTCGCGACGTTCCCGGTCGCGCGCCTCGGACTCCGCGAGTTGCTGGGACATCTGGTTGAACGAACGCACGAGCCGCCCGATCTCGCCGGTGGCGTTCGAGTGGATCCGCCCACCGAGGCGACCCGACCGAATCCGTTCGGCGCCCTGGGTCAGCTCGGAGATGGGATCGGTCAGGCGATTCGCCAGCAGCAACGCGGCCACAATGGCCGCCGTGAGCACCAGCAGACAGAGGAAGTAGATGCGCGACAGGATGAGCGACGCATCCAGGTCCAGTCCGCCGCCCAGGAACGGCGCGATGGTGGCCATGATCCCGGCCGGCTCGCCGCGTTGATCCAGCAACGGCGCACAGCTCGACAGGAACGCGGTCTCTCCCACGCGGATCTCCTGCAACGTCTGGCGCGCGCCCTCCAGCTCGATCTTCTGGTACGCCTCGGAGGCCACGAGATCACTGAGGATCTCCGACTGGTAGAGTTCCGGCCGCGACGTGGCCGCCAGTTGCCCGCCCGCGAAGAACGTGACACTGGATCCCACGCGCCGTTCGAGTTCCGTGGCCAGCACTTCGTCCACGCGCTGGAACGCGAGAACGGCGCCCGGCGGGCGAGCCCCGGTGGCGACCAGCGACACCGGCACCAGGGCGCACGCGTAGACCTCTTTCCCTCGCCGCCGGAAGAACTCCAGCGGCTCGTCGAACGACTCGAAGGCCGCGGGCAGCAGCGCCATGTCCAGGTCGGCCTGGCGGCTGGCTCCCAGCAGCTGCCCCTGGTTGGACATGACCACGATCCCGCTCACGGAGGCCGGCGTGGACAACGTGCGGTAGTCCAGCCGCTTGCCGTCGAACAGCGCGCGGACTTCGTCGGCGCCGGCGGCGTTCCGGGCGGCATCGGAAAGGCGACGTCCGAGGAGTTCCCGCGACACGCGAAGATCCTCCTGGAGACGTTCTTCGAACTCCTGCCGCTTTTCCTGCACGAACAGGCTGCGTCCGGCCAGGCCGAGCAGCGCGGTGGGCAGCAGGGACACGATCAGGAATCCACCGATCACCCGCTCCCGGAAGCCGGGACGGGGAACGTCCAGTCGATGGGGAAACGCTCCGCGCGGAAGGAGACGCGACACCAGCATGAGCGTGGCCAGCAGTCCGGCGGTCAGCACCAGCGAAACCAGCGCCGAACGCGCGATGAACGCGACCATGTCCCACAGGCGCAGCCGCTCGATTCCGAACGTGAGGTATCCCACCGTGAGGTTGCCGTCGCGCTCGCGAACGCAGTACAGATCCCACAGGTGTCCCTGGATCTGGCGGTCCACCCACTGTCCGGTGGATTCCTGGGCGGCCAGGGCGCGCACGATCCGCGGATGAATCCGCGTGCCGAGACCTCCCTCCGGGTTCGTCGAGGCCACGAGCTCGTCGCCGCGGTACCGGTCGATCCGATGCGGGATCTCGCGCGCAAAGCGGAGGAACTCGTCGGACGCGGAGAGATTGGTGAACACGCGCGCCAGGTCGTCGTCCGTTCGGCCGGACTCACCGAGTTCGTCCGGATACGCAATGGCCAGTTCCAGAACGCCCAGCGGCCGACCGGCCCGGCGCAGGGGAATGCGTCCCTGATACACGTCCACGCGACGCCCTCCCACGTCCTCGCGACGGAACGTGGTCTCGGCCCGACTCGGCGGGGAGGAATCTTCGCCGAAGTCCGCTTCCAGATCCGCGGGGAATCCCAGGCTGAAGCGCGAGAACGTCTCGCCGGCCGGATTGCGAATGCGCAGGTGGCAGCCCGCATTCGGGTCGTTCGCCAGCGGGCTGCGCGCCCACAGGATGAACGCGAGGTTCGCGTTCTCGGCTCCGGGCCCGTCCTCCAGGACCCCCAGCAACTCCTCCGACACCGACAGGTAGTCCAGCGTTCGCTCCAGGAGGAAGTGGCGCGAGTTCGACGGGCTCTCCATGTGATCGAGCGCGAACAGCTCGACCAGTTCGTGCTGCTTGGCCCCCACCCCGCTGAACAGCGGTGCCGCGTTGCCCAACGCCGCAATCAGCGCGGTGAGCAGGATGGCCACGCCGCCGGGTCGCTGCCAGCGCCGGGAGACCAGATGGAACGCCACCAGGACGAGCAACGCCGGGAGCGGTCGCAGGAAGTCGGTCGGAACCACTTCGCTGGGGGTCCCCATCTTCGCGGCCGAGGCGGCCAGCGCCAGCAGCACCACCACACCGCCGGCCAGCCAGCGACGCGCGCGCGCGAACCCGCAGATGGCCATCGTGCCGAGCGCATCACCCGCCAGCAGAAGTCCCACGCCGATGAACAGCAGCGAGATCTCCAGCGCCGCCACCGGCGCGGAGGTGAACGGATCCAGACCCCCGTAGAGGTGGGCGTTCGCGTTCCGGGCGATGTCGACGACGCGATCCC
>BQJX01000434.1 GCA_021604925.1 Gemmatimonadota bacterium | reverse complement strand
CGATACGCAACTGGGGCGCGCCCTGGCGCGGTCCCTGGTCGCCGCCGGCGCAACCAATGAGGCCTCGCAGGTCCTGGACTCGCTCCCGGACGAGGCGATGCATGAGGAAGAGGTCACGCTTCTGCGCGCCACCGTGGCCTTCAACGAGGGCCGCGACGACGAGGCGGAGAAGCTGTTCGCGTTTGTGGAGCAGGAGTCGCCGCGGCTGTGGGCCGCCGCGCTGCATCGGGGGCACCTGCGCCTGCGCCAGGCCGACATCCAGGGATCCATGCCCCACTACGAGCGCGCCGTCGCGATCGCGGACAATCCCGAAACCCGGGTGGGGTTGGCGGCCGCCCAGTTGGAAGCCGGACTCCTTCCCAAGTGCCTGGACAACCTCGCGGAGGCCGTGGACCAGTGTCGCACCCGCCCGCTGCCGCCGGGGACCGAGGCGCTGTCGGGAGAGGCGCTCCTTCGCTTTGGGCGGCCGGCGGAGGCGCAAGGTGCCTTCGAGCGTCACCTGCGGCGCTACGGACCGGAGCCGAGGATCCTGTCGCGGCTCGCGGACTGCTACCGGGAGATGGGAGCGCAGCAAGCGGCCCGGATGGGCTATCAGGAGGCGCTCAAGCTGGATCCGGCCCTGCAAGAGGCCCGGAACGGCCTCAGCGCACTCGAGACCGCCCACTGAACGGGCGCCCGCGGCCCCCGATGGCGGATTCCTTAACTCCCCGCAATTCCCCTCAAGCACCCTTCGGCGACCGCCGATGATTCCCACGAGAAGGGGTTGTCCCCTTCACGGTTCCGAGTCTGCCCGGCGAGGTAGGTGAGGGCCAAAGCGAGCAAGGATGCTCGTATCACAGCGAGTCAAGGAGGAAATCTCGCTATGGGTCTCCGCGTAAACCACAACACGAGTGCCATGAATGCATGGCGCCATCTGACGAACAACGACTTCATGATGAACAAGTCCCTGGAGCGTCTCTCTTCGGGGCTGCGCATCAACTCGGCGGCGGATGATCCCGCTGGTCTGTCGATTTCGGAGAAGCTGCGCTCGCAGGTCGCCAGTCTCAACCAGGCGGTCTCGAACTCCGAGCAGGCCATGACGATGATCAACACGGCCGAATCCGCGATGAACGAAATCCACAACCTGCTCACGACGATGCGGGAGCTGGCCGTCCACGCCGCGAACGAAGGCGTGAACGACGAGACCGCGCTGAGTGCAGACCAGGCGCAGATCCGTTCTTCGCTCGACACCATCTCCCGGATCTCGTCCACGACGCAGTTCGGCACCAAGTACCTGCTCGACGGTTCCACGGACAACAAGGTGTTCACGACCGGCGCATCCAACATCGGTCTGAGCCGCGCGGCGGATTCGTCGCTGTCCTCGGGAACCCATACGCTGAGCGTGTCGAATGTCACGGCAGCCGCGGGTAACTACGTCGACGAGACGGCCGCCACCAACTCCGGGATCTCCGGCACGGTGGACCCCACGCCGACCAGCCTGTCGGCGGGAACGCACACGGTCACGGTGAAGGCGGCCACGGCGGCGTTCATCAAGAGCGACCAGACGCTGGGCGAGTCGATCATCGAGAGCGGCGGCATCATGACGATCACCGGTGGTGGCAACACCGCGGGGATCTCGTTCAGTGCCGACACGGTCAACACGGCTCAGAACATCGCCGACACGATCAACGCCGGAACGTCGGACTTCATCGCCTCGGTCGGTATCGACGGCGCCCTGAAGATCGAGAGCGCCGGTGTGGGCGGTACGGAAACCGTGGCCATCTCGGTGGACGGTTCCAACCTGACCCAGGCCGACCTCGGCATGAGCACGCTGACGGGCTCCAACGGTACCAGCGCCACGATCCAGTTGGATCAGGGCGCTACCCAGGAGCTCACCAACACGCCGGGATCCATCAACCTGACGGACGGCAAGGGCGGCACGCTCGCAGTGACGACCACCGCCACCACGCAGGCCGGCTTCAAGAGCAGCACGCTCCAGGTCAACGTTTCGGCGGCTACGTTCGACGTGTCGCTGGACAACGGTTCCACCACCACGATGCGGGCGGACACCGCCGGTACTCTGAAGTCGGGTCTGACTTCGGGCGGCAGTCTGAACGTCGTGTTTGGCCAGTCGGTGACGGCCGGTTCCGGGAGCATCTCGGTCCTGGACAACGCCCTGGTCTTCCAGGTGGGCGCCAACCACGGGCAGAGCGTCAAGATCGGCGTCCAGAACATGGCGTCCGATCAGCTCGGCACCGGCGTGGCGAACGCGTCCAACTTCGCGAGCCTGGACGCCATCGACGTCAGCACGGCCCAGGGCGCCGCGGATGCCCTGAAGCTGATTGACGCCGCGGTGGACGCTGTTTCGTCCCAGCGGTCCGAGTTGGGTGCGTTCCAGCGGAACACGCTCGAGTCGAACCTGAACAACCTGCGGATCGCGGCCGAGAACCTCGGCGCTGCGGAATCGACTTTCCGTGACGCTGACCTCGCCCTCGAGATGGCCGAGTTCACGAAGCGCCAGATCCTGGCGCAGACGGGCGTGGCCATGATGGCGCAGGCGAACCAGATCCCCCAGACGGTTCTCCGGCTCATCGGATAACCGGGTTAGCAAGGGAGGGACCCAGGGTGGGTCCCTCCCAACTCAACCGCCTGGAGGATTGAAATGCATCTCGAGTCCATCTCCCGTCCTGGTGGACCGGCATCACCGCTCGCAGCGGCCGTTGCGTCGACAGAAACGGGATCGGTTCGATCGAACCGGAGGGTGGCAGGAGGGGTGGAGGCAGGGGCCGCTCAAGCCGAGAAGCAGGAAGAACCTGCGTCGCGGCCTGAGCTGGACCGGTTGGTCGAAGAAGCGAATGCGAACCTGAAGGTCCTCAACGAAAAGCTGGGATTCCAGGTTCATGAAGGCACCGGGCAGATCGTGGTTCAGATCGTGAATCGCGAGAACGGCGAAGTCGTTCGCGAAAGTCCGCCCAAGGAGTTTCTGGATCTTGCGGCACGGATGAAGGAGATGGTCGGACTGTTCCTCGACGAGCGGGGCTAACCCCGCTCGCCCGAGGGCCGCCGACCCGGGAAGGGAGGGCATCTTTGAGCGTCTCGCAGATCTCGGGACTCGTCTCGGGCCTTGATACGAAGAGTCTGATCGACGCCATGGTGGCGGCCCGCTCCGGGCCGGTCGTGAATCTCCAGCGTCGGCAGGCCGAGAAGACGGCCGAGCTGACCGCGTGGCAGTCCTTCGACGCCGTTCTCCTGTCGCTCAAGATCGAGACGGAACGTCTGGGCAACCGCAACCTGTGGAACCAGCTGCTGGTCACGCCCTCGGACGAAGATCACCTGTCGGTTACCGCGGACAACACGGCCACGCTGGGCTCGCTGGACCTGTTTGTGCGGCAGCTGGCCACGTCGCATCAGGTGCAGTCGGACGCGTACGGAAGCACCGACGAACTGGTCGGCTCCGGCACGTTCTCCCTGACGATCAACAGCGTCCAGCAGGACCTCACGGTGGCCGCGGGCAGCACCGT
>BQJX01000433.1 GCA_021604925.1 Gemmatimonadota bacterium | reverse complement strand
ACCAGCGCGGCGAGTCGCGCGTCCTGGGACCACCGCGCCGGGTGAAAGGGCGAGCGCAACAGGGCGAACGCGCCCCGAACGAGTCTCTTCCAGCCGTCCGGAAACACGAGAAGGATGGCCAGGAGCGTGCCCGCGTGCAGCAGCACCGCCACCCCGATCCCTCCCCCGGGAATCCGCAGGTACGCCTCGGCCAGCGCGAGATGCCCGGAACTGGACACGGGAAGAAACTCGGTCAGGCCCTGGATGATGCCCAGCAGGACGGCCTGGCCGAGCGATAGCGGATCGCTCATGCGCGGCGGACCTCATCCATGGCCTTGCGAAACGCGCGGGCCTGGTCCCGCAGGGTCGTGACTGCGGTCGCCCGGTCCGGGGCCGCCTCCAGCGCCGCCACCAGCCGACTGCCGATGATCACGCCGTCGGCGAGTTCGGCGGCCCGCCGAGCGTGATCCGGGGTGCTGATCCCGAACCCCACACCGATGGGAATGTCCGAGACCCGGCGCACCGCCTCGAGCACGGGCCGAAACGCATCGGAGAGATCCTGGCGGGCTCCCGTCACGCCCAGCCGGCTCACGCAGTACAGGAACCCCGTGGTCACGCGCGCCGCTTCCAGGATTCGCGCTTCACCGGACGTGGGTGCCACCAGGAACACGGTTCCCAGCCCGCCGACCGCCGCCGCCGGGAGGAACGGGGCCGCCTCTTCCGGAGGGACGTCGGTCAGGATGGCGCCCACCACGCCCGCGGCGGTGGCGTCCGTGACGAACCGCTCCCAGCCGTAGGTCAGCAGCGGATTCAGATAGCTCATGATCACGATCGGGACGCCGGTGCGATCCCGAATGCGGGCCGCGCACGCCAGCACGTCCGTCGTGGTGACGCCCTCGGCCAGCGCTCGCTCGGTGGCGCGCTGAATCACGGGACCGTCGGCCAGCGGATCCGAGAACGGGACTCCCAGTTCCAGAACGTCGGCGCCCCCTTCGACCAGGGCCGCGGCGTACTCCACCGTGGAATCGAGATCCGGATCGCCCGCGACCAGGAAGGGCACCAACGCTGCCCGCCCCTCGGCTCGCGTCTTGTCGAACACCCGACGAAGTGCCGTCATGACAAGCGCGCCAGGAGTTCCTCGGAGCGCCGGTACGCTCCCATCGCTTCCTCGGAAGCGCCGCGCTTGTCGTAGGCCATTCCGAGATGGTAGTAGGCGCGGCCGTTGGTCGGGTCCAGAGCGATGGCTCGTTCGAAGGCGGTGATCGCTTCCACCACGGAATCCATCTTGTTGTAGACGCACCCCAGGGAGTAGTAGCAGCGTGCGTCGTCCGGGGAGAGCTCCAGGGCGGACCGGATCTCCCGCACCGCCCGATCGTACAGGCCCTTCTTGCGGTACGCCTCTCCCAGGTAGTAGAACGCCTGGGAGCTGTCCGGGGCCAGGTTCGTGGCGCGGCGGAGCTCCTCGATCGCGTCCTCCAGGCGGCCGCGGTCCAGGTACGCGATCCCCAGGTTGAACCGCGCCTCCGTGTTGTCCGGGTCCAGCGAGAGCGCCGTTTCGAACTCCTCGATCGCCTCATCGTAGTGCTTGTGTTCGCCGTAGAGCGCGCCCAGGTTGGAGTGCCACTCGGCGCGGTCCGGCTCCAGCCGCACCGCCTTGCGCAGCTCGCTGACCGCGCCGTCGAACTCGCCCTGGCGGTCCAGCACCACGCCCAGGTTCCCGCGCGCCCGCGCGAAGTCGGGATTGATCTCCAGCGCGGCCCCGTACGATTCCGTGGCCAGATCGTCGAGCCCGTTCCGCGCGTAGGTGACGCCCAGATGGTAGTGGCCGGCGGCCGAGTCCGGATCCAGTTCCAGCGATCGATGGTGGTGGCTGACGGCGTCCTCGTAGAGGCCCGCGAGATCGAGCGCCTTGGCGTATTGGGTATGCGCTTCGGGGAGGTCCGGCGCGAGCGCCAGGCAGCGGGAGAAGTAGTCGATCGCCTCGGGGATGGCTCCCGCCTTGCGCGCGGCCACTCCGCACTCCAGTGCGATCTCCGCGTCGTCCGGCCGGAAGTCCGCAACCTTGCGCCACGCTTCGAACGCGCGCTGAAGATCGCGGGCGTCCGTGCACACCTGCGCGAGCTGCTGCCAGCTCTTGGGATCCGTGGCGCCGCGTCCGCGCACACGCCGTTCCGCGTCGGCGACTTCTCGCGACGGCGCGACTTTTGTGCGGCGATTGCTGCCCAATCCGAGCTTCCCGAACACCCAGTCCCCTCCCGATCGGTACCGGGAGGGAGACTACCGGGCGGCGAGTCGCCCGGTCAAGGTTCCCCGGATCAGCCCTGGGGATCCAGGGTGATGTCCAGCATGAGACGGATCTTCTGCTGGCCGTTGAAGTCGGCGGCCGAGATCGGAATCACGATCTGCTTCTGAACCACGTGGGGCTCGCCGGGGGCCGCCGTGGCCACTGTCGACGCGACCGGCGCCGTCAATGGAACCGAAGCCGGCCCCGGACTCAAACCCTCGAACCCGCGTTCGATGACCAGGGACGCCGACGACTGGGCCGGGGCCTGGGCGGACGGCACGGGCGGACTCGGCATCGGCGGCGGAGCCTGCGCGGTGCCGGCCTGGATCGCATCGCGCACCGCGCGTACGGCCTGCGGGTCCACGCCGGGAGCTGCCGGTTTGGCCGCGGCCTTCCCATCGCCCTTGTCACCCTTCAGCTGCTTCTCGAGACGCTCCATCAGCATGGCGCCGACTTTCTCGAACGCCTCGAACACGCCTTCCGTGTTCATGGCGACCTGCGGAAAACTCGGAACGCCGTACGGGTTGAGTTCCCGCTCCAGCTCTTCCATCGACATCGCGTCCGGCATGTCCCGCTTGTTGTAGCAGATCACCCACGGCAGATCGTCGAGGCACATGCCGTACTCGAGCAGGTTCGTTCTCAGGTTGCGCAGGCTGTCGATGTTGGCCGCCAGCTGCGAACGCTGCGAGTCGGCGACAAACACGATGGCATCCGCGCCCTTGAGCACGAGCTTCCGCGTGGCGTTGTAGTAGACCTGGCCCGGCACGGTGTAGAGCAAGTATCGAACCTTGAAGTCGCCAATCGTCCCTCGGTTGATCGGCAGCAGATCGAAGAAAAGGGTCCGCTCGGCCTTGGTCTTCATCGAGACCATCTTGCCGCGAGTGGTGGCGGGCGTCTTTCCATAGATCTGCTCGAGGTTCGTCGTCTTCCCAGACAGCGCCGGCCCGTAGTAGACGATCTTGCCGCTCAACTCTCGACCGGTGTAGTTGAAGACGACCATGACGTATCTCTCCTGACTCCGTACGAGTGCAACGGTCCGCGGGGTCGCGGTCCTCCGACCCGTCGATTCGCAAGGCCTGTGCCGAAACCGGACGCCTTGTGCTCAGTCTCTGGCCCGGAGCCCCGAACGTGTTGATTCCCCACGAGTTGACGCGCGGTTCCCGGGCGCCCGGCGGCGCCCCCTGGCCGCGGCGAACCCGACCCGGCGTCGTGCATCTTGCAAACGGTCGCGGAATGCATC
>BQJX01000432.1 GCA_021604925.1 Gemmatimonadota bacterium | reverse complement strand
CACGCTGGCGCTGGCGCGGATCCATCTGGGCGGCGTGAGTCTCCATCACGGCGCGCACGGTCTGGAAGCCGAGGTCACGCTGGGAGCGGGAGCGGTCCAGGCCACGGGGCGCGCGGTGGGTGCGAACACCCGCTTCGAAGTGCGGCGGGTCGTGGCGCAGGCCACGCTCGACGCCGTCACGAAACTGGCCGATGGCGAGCCGTCCTTCTCCCTGGGGGAGTTGGAAGAGCGCGAGCTGGGCGCCCGACAGGTGATCCTGGTGTGCGTGAATCGCGCCCACGGGCGTTCGGAGAGCCATCTGATCGGCTGCTGTGAGATTGGTTACGATCCGACGCAGGCGGTTATCTTTGCCGTCCTGGACGCATTGAACCGATTGGTAGGTACACTGAAACCCCGACAACCGGTAGAATACGAAGTGGGACCGGCGCCTGCCGAATGACGGGCGCAAGCCCAGGTGATCGGAGCGGACCCCCGAGCTGAGCTTTGCCACCCGCCGAGCGGAAACGGGTGAGCCTGAGTAAGAGGGGAGACATCACCTATGATCGCTGCCATCAGCGTCCTTATGGTTGGCATTCTGACTGCGGCCAACTGGGGCGGACGGAACGACTGGTAAATTCCAGTTCACAACTGAAGCATCGGTTGCCGGTACCCGACCAGCCAAGCGATGGAGCCCCCGCCGACTAGCGAAGGCGGGGGCTTCTTGGTTTCCGGGCCGCTCCGGGCGCCGTCTTCGCCTGCCCTGGGGTTGCATTCGTCCTTGATTTCTCAGCAGATATCGCCGATAGCGGAGAAGGAACGCGTCCAGCACGCCGTGCAACGCTTCGTGCCACCGGCCGGGCGAGGGGAGATCCGTGAAGGAACTGCATCCGTGGCTTCGCGCCTACGTCGCCGTCACGCTGATCGGCGGCCTTGCGCTGTTGGGATGGGTCAGTGGTGACCTGGGCACGCTGGATTGGCATCCGCGTTCCCTGGCCAACCTGATCCTGTGGTCGGTCATGATTGCCGTGGCCGCCATGTCGCCCATTCCGCTGCCGCGCGGCGGCGCCACGGTCACGGTCACGTCCGCCCTCGACTTTGCCGCCATCCTGATCTTCGGTCCGGCAGTGGCGTGCTGGTTCGGCGTGCTCTCCGACCTGCTCACGAACGTGGCCGTGAAGCGGAATCCGCTCTACAAGGTCTCGTTCAACATGGGGCAGATCGTGCTGTCGATCGGCGCGGCCGGCCTTGCCTACCAGACGCTCGGCGGACGGGTCGGCCCCGCGTTCGAACTGGATCGGACCCAGGCGGTGCCCCTGCTGGTGGCGCCGCTGGTCTACTTCCTGATGAACACGGGCCTGATCTCCGTCGCCATCGGCCTGAAGGAGCGGATCTCCGCCTTCCGGATCTGGCAGACGAACTTCCAGTGGGAGATCCTGCACGTCTTCTTCTTCCTGCCGTTCGGGATCCTCCTGGCGCTGGTTCACCTGCGCATCGGACCGGTCGGCGTGGCGCTGTTCCTGATCCCGCTGTTCCTGGCCCGCTTCTCGTTCAAGCTGTGGATCGACACCAAGGCCTCGCACATCGCCACGGTGCAGACCCTGGTCTCCGCGATCGATGCCAGTGATCCGTTCACGCGCGGGCACTCGTACCGGATCTCCAAGTACGCGGTTCGCATCGCCCGGGAGCTGGGCGTCTCCGAGAAAGAGGTCGAGGAGATCGAGTACGGCGCGCTGCTCCACGACGTGGGCAAGATCGCGATCCAGCACGACATCCTGCTGAAGCCCGGACGCCTGGATGACAACGAGCGCGAGCTGATGAAGACGCACCCCAAGGTGGGGCACGACATCCTGCGCGGGCTCAAGTTCCTGGAGAACGCCGCGGAGATCGTGTACTGCCACCACGAGCAGCCCGACGGCAAGGGCTACCCGCGCGGCCTCACCGAGGAGCGCATCCCCATGGGGAGCCGCATCATCATGGTCGTGGACGGCTTCGACGCCATGACCTCCGATCGCCCGTACCGGAGGGGCCTCTCCCCGGAGGTCGCCTACGAGGAACTGCGCCGGCACTCGGGAACCCAGTTCTTCCCGGAGGTCGTGGACGCGCTCATCCGGCTGCACCTGTCCCGCGAGCTCTTCGACGAGATCGACGTCGAGGAACTCGAGATGTATACTTCGGACCAGTACAACTCGCGGATTCTCGAGGACTACGTGCTCAAGAAGCTGGAGACCACGTACGGTCCGGACCGCGAGCGCTACCTGGAAAAGATGCGGTCCCGCCGAGTCCGCGAAGACGGCCCGTACATTCCTCTCGGGAGCGTCGAGGATCCGAACGCGGGGACCAAGCCGGAAGAAGCCGTGACTTCCAGCGGCGAGGAATCCCAGAAGTAGGGCGGCGGCTCCGCCCGGAGAAGAGGCGGACCGTTGAGCGATTCCCCATCCACATCCTATCGAGATGCCGGCGTCGATATCGAGGCCGGTGAGCAGTTCGTCGAGCGCATTCGCAGCGCCGTGGAGAGCACGCGCACGTCCGGCGTGCTGGGCGCGGTGGGAGGATTCGGCGGGCTGTTTGCCCCGGACCTGGCCGGGATGGCGGAGCCCGTCCTGGTCTCCTCCGCCGACGGCGTGGGCACCAAGCTGAAACTGGCGTTCGTGACCGGCGAGCACGCCGGGCTGGGCGGCGACCTGGTGCGCCACTGCGCCAACGACATTGCGGTGCTGGGCGCGCGTCCGCTGTACTTCCTGGACTACCTCGCCACCGGGCGCCTGTCCGCGGAGGTGATGGCGCAGCTCGTCGAAGGGATGGCAGCCGCCTGCCGCGAAGAGGGCATTGCGTTGCTCGGCGGCGAAACCGCGGAAATGCCCGGCTTCTACGCCGACGGCGAGTACGACTGCGCGGGCTTCATCGTGGGAGTCGTGGATCGACCGCGGATCGTGGACGGATCCGGAATCCGGCCCGGGCAGCGGCTTGTGGCGTTTCCGTCCACCGGCCTGCACACGAACGGATACTCGCTGGCCCGTCGCGTGGTGGACAACGCCGCCGATCTCACGCTGGACAGCACGCCGGCCGAACTGGGGGGCGCCACCGTGGCCCAGGCGTTGCTGGCCCCGCACCGTTCGTACACGCGCGAGATCCGCGAGCTGATGGCCGACGAACGCGCCGGGGCGCAGGGCTTTGCCCATGTCACCGGCGGCGGGATCGGTGGCAACCTCAAGCGGATCCTGCCGGCCAATGTGGATGCCGTGGTGACTCCGGGAGCCTGGGAGGCGCCGCCCATCTTCGAACTGCTGCGGCGCACCGGCAACATCCCGCAGGCCGACATGCGCTCCGCGTTCAATCTGGGAGTGGGGCTCGTGGCGGTGGTGTCGGGAGAGATGGACCTCGGCGTGCCGATCGGCGAGATCGTGGCCGGCAGTGGCCGCGTCCGCTGGGACGACTAGCACGGTCGTATCCGCAAACCTGCCGCGATTGGCGGGCCGCGATTCGCGGACATATGGTATTCGATCGCCCATCGCCCATCGCCCATCGCCCATCGCCCA
>BQJX01000431.1 GCA_021604925.1 Gemmatimonadota bacterium | reverse complement strand
GCCGGGTGCACTGGAATCTGGCTCTCGTCCACGCGACACCCCACGTGGCTGGCCTCGCAAAGGCGGGTCAGGTCCAGACCCAGGCCGTCGCTCAGGTCCATCATGGCTGTGGGGCGCACCGGCTCCACCGATTCGCGCTTCAACTCCACGTCCACCATGCGTCGCTCCAGTCTCGTGATCAGCCCGGACACGTCGAAGCGCGGTCGGGGCAACCGGTGTGCGCTCTCGGCCTCTTCGCGCAGCGCCTTGGGGAGGACTTCCTTCAGTTCGCCGGCCAGCGATCGCCGACCGGCTTCCGATCCTCCCAGCGGCCCGCTCACGCAGATCACGTCGCCCGGCTTGGCTCCCGTCCGGGTGACGGCACCGCCCAGCGCCACCGTTCCGATCACGGTCACGTCCAGGGAGAACTCGCCGCGCGCCGTGTCGCCGCCGGCGATCACCACGCCGCACGAATCCGCCACGCGATCCAGCCCCTGGTAGATCCCCCGGAGGAAGACGATGGATTCGGAGGGGGCGGCGTGCACGTTCACGAACGCGGCCAGTCCGCGCGCGCCCATGGCCGCGAGGTCCGAAAGCGATCCGGCCATCACCCGATGACCGATCTCATCCGGCTTGAGGTACTCGCGCGAGAAGTGGACGCCTTCCACCCAGGCATCCGTGGACACCACGAGCTGCTCCGACCCGGTCGGCTCGAGGATGGCGGCGTCGTCCCCGATCCCAAGGCTCACCCGACTGCTGTTGCCGCCCGTCCAGTCCTTGATCAGGTCCAGCAGCCCGTTCTCACCGAGATCGGAAAGTCTCATGCCGCGTCTTCTTCTTCGTCCCTGGCTTGGGGTTCCTCGCCGAGCGACCGGCGCAGTCGCTCGTCCGCGTCGCCCTCCAGTTCCCGCCAGGCGTAGGGAACGCAGCGCAGCAGATCGCCGGCCAGCATCCCGTGTCGCCCGATCTCCGAGCGGCAGATGTCCCCCGCCCGACTGTGCACCATGACGCCCACGCGAGCCGCCCGCGACGCGTCGTACTCCTGCGCCAGGAGTCCCGTGAGCAGGCCGGCCAGAACGTCGCCGGTTCCCGCGGTGGCCATGCCGTCGTTGCCGAACGAGCAGAGGTCCGCCGCACCTCCCGGGGACGCCACGATGGACGGGGCGCCCTTCAGAATCACTTCGCACCGGAACACGCGCGCCGCGTCCCTGGCCGACGCCACCGCGTCTTCCACGATGGAGGCGGCACTGCGATCCAGCAGCCGGCCCAGTTCACCCGGATGCGGCGTGAGAATCGTGGATCGCCCCGCCAGATGACCGATGGTCTGCGAGTCGGCGTCGCGAAGCGCGTTCAGCCCATCCGCATCGAGAACAAGCGGCTTGGACATGCGCGGCAGCAACGTCCGGATGAAGTCGTGGGCCGCGGGCGCCTCCGAGATCCCGGGCCCCAGCAACACCGAATCCGCGTCTTCCAGAAAGCGGGTCAGGTGCGGAATGGACTCGGGCGTGAAGGTGTCACCGTTGGCGCTCGGCACGCCGTGGACCATGACTTCCGTGAGCTTGGTCGCACAGAGATCCGCGATTCCCTCGGGGACCAGCAGTTGCACCACGCCCGCGCCGGATCGCAACGCCGACTCGGCGGCCAGGCAGGCGGCCCCGGACATTCCGCGCGAACCGGCGATCACGACCGCGCGTCCGAACGTGCCCTTGTGTCCGCGCGGATCGCGCCACACGAGCAGGTCGCGCATATCCTGCCAGAGCAGCACGTTCGTCGAAACGTCGATGGACTCCTCGGGGTAGCCCAGGTCCACCACGGTCACGTCACCGCAGATGTCCCGCCCCGGCAGCGCGTAGAGACCGCGCTTGGGAAAGCCGAAGGTGATCGTCATGGCGGTCTTCACGCAGTCCGGATCCACTTCGCCCGAATCCGCATTCATGCCGGTGGGCATGTCGAGCGCGAAGACGCGGGCCGGAGAATTGTTCAGAGTCCGGGCGATCGCCCGAATGGGCTCGCGCAGGCGGCCGCGACTCCCGGTCCCGAGCAGCGCGTCCACGGCCACGGGCGCTTCGGCCAACTCGGCCTGCAACTCGCCCTCGGACGTCTCCGGCCGGTACGGGCGGATCGCCACGCCGGCATCCTCGGCGATGACCAGGTTGCGCAATGCGTCCGAGCTCAGCTCGTCCCGCTCCGCGATGACCCAGCAGGTCACGTGGGCGCCCCATTCCCTCAGATAGCGGGCGGCCACGAACCCGTCCCCGCCGTTGTTCCCCTTGCCGCACAGGAACACCACGTTGTCGTCCGGCTGCATCCCGATGGAGGCGATCACGTGGGCCGCTCCGGCCCCCGCCCGCTCCATGAGGTCCAGGCTCGGAATACCGCACTCTTCGATCGCCTTGCGATCGATCTCGCGCATTTCGGAAGCGGTCACTACTCGCAAAGAGTCGACCTCCTTCGGATTACGGTGCGCCCTGCCGGCGGCGCCCGGTGGATATCCACCCAAACCCCAGGGTCCTGTTCTTTTCCTCGGATGTCCTCAGGACCGCCTTGAACGCCGGGGCCGGCCTTCTCGCCAAGCGTCGCGAAATGAGGGGCTTGGGGGCCCGGATCTACTCTTCCAACGGCGCTCGAGGGCATAGGTTCCCGCATCGACGGTGCCACGGGGCACCGGATGGGTCCCAGCCCTACTTGTGCGACTTGTTGATTCCCCGACCGACGGAGAGTTCGCCGTTGTCGATGCGCAGATGGAACCCGCAGTCCGGGTTCGTGCAGACCCACGCCTTGTAGCGGATGGGCGCGCCCTCTCTTCCGTAGTCGCTCAACGGGATCAGGATCCCCGTCTCGCAGGCTTGGCAGCGTGGCAGTTGCATCCCGTCGATTGCAGCCATCGTCCCGTGTCCCCCCTGGCTCACCCCCGCTGCCCCACCGGACCTCGATCCAACCCGGCCCGGCACATCGCGGCTGTGGTGCAAGAACGCCGCCTACCCCAATGGGAAAAGGCAAGATAGGGTCTTGGTAGAGGACCCCGGCCCCACCGTCAAGGAAAACCAGAGATCGGGGTCGGCCCCACCCTTCATTCAGTATGGACTGAATCTTGGAAACTCACTAAATTTCAGCGCCCGCGTTCGCTCTCCCGTCCGTTTCCCGTCCGAACGCCCGTACCCGAGGAGCACCGATGATCCGAGCCACCACCCCCGAGATCCGCCAGTTCGTGGAGGACATGGGACTCAGCTACGAAGACGAGGGCTTTCCGCCCATGGCGGGGCGGCTGACCGGCTGGCTGCTCATCTGCGACCCGCCGCACCAGACCGCCGGCGAACTGGCGGAGGCCCTGGAAGCCAGCCCCGGGTCCATCAGCACCACGACGCGTATGTTGGTGACCTGTGGTCTCGTGGAGCGGATCTCGGTCCCGGGCCAGCGGGGGGTGGCGTTCCGCATCCGGCGCCGCGCCTCGGTGGAGATCCTGCGACGGTGGGCGGAGAAGAGCCGCGCCTCGCGGGAACTGGCCGCGCGCGGACTGCAGCTGTTGCAGGGAGAAGTGG
>BQJX01000430.1 GCA_021604925.1 Gemmatimonadota bacterium | reverse complement strand
TGGGGAAGACGACGGGATTCTGACCGCCGAGGAGATCTCGGCGATGAACCTGAACGGCACGCGCTGGGCCGTTCTGTCCGCGTGTGAAACCGGAGTGGGACCCATCCTGACCGGAGAAGGGGTTCTGGGGCTGCGTCGAGCCTTCGAAGTGGCCGGCGCCCAGACTCTGATTCTCAGCCTCTGGGCCGTGGATGACGACGCCACGCGCGACTGGATGGTGCGTCTGTACGAAGCGCGCTGGACCGAGGGTCTGGACACGGTCCAGTCGATCCGCAGCGCGTGCCTTTCGACCCTGTCCCAACGACGTGAAGCCGGGGCGTCGGACCACCCGTTCTACTGGGGTGCGTTCGTCGCGACCGGGAACTGGCAGTAACTCTGGCCCCCGGAGGTGATGAATGAGCGGCACCTGGAAACCGCTGGCAATCGTCCTGTTCGTGGTGCTCCTGTGGAACATCGCCATGGAGCGGTACCCCCGCCCGCCGTCTCTCACGGTGGACCCGATCGAGGTCCCGGAGGAGGGGAAGAAACCGGTGCTCGTGCTGGAGCATGCGGACGTGGGCACGTGGATCGCCGTGAACAACAATCTGCTGCGGAAGAGGACGACCAACAAGGAGGTCATCTGGACGGGCTTCGTGATGCAGGTCGGCCAGTTCCCAAAGCCGCAGTACCTGCTGGACCGGATCGAGTTCTACGACGAAGACGATTCGATGATCGACTGGACCAACCTGCAGGATGAGTTCCTCTGGATCGACATTCAGGCAAACTGGGATGGCAAGCCGGGTCCCGCGATCGAACCGCTTGGACTGGAGCCGTTTCAGTTCTTCCCGAACGACACGGATCCGTTGGACGACTACGAGGAGGTCGTGGAGAAGACCCCGTATCCTCAGGTCAAGCTGAAGGAGCAGCGCTTCCGGCAGCTCCACTGCGAGATGTTCCATGTACAGGCCATCGTGACCTGGTGGCAGGGACCCAGCGGATACACTGCGGAGTCCTTCCAGGCCAGCCAGCAGCTCGATCAGATGTGGGAGTTCTGCTTCAACGGTGATGACGAGTACTCGATCTCGGTCTACAAGCTCGATCACAGCTCGGACGATCCGTCGACGCATCGCTTCTCTCCCTGGGAGACACTGGTCGGGAAGACCGTCAAGCGGGTGGAGATCAGCGGCGTGCTGAACGACGACCCCGACGAGAGTCACGCGCAGGTGCCGCCCTGGTGGCTGCCGTAGCGGATCCGGAAGACAAGCGATCGGAATCTTCAACGGAGCGGACGACATGGCGAATCGCATCCACGAGATCATTGTGAAGATCGATGAATCGGTGGACACGGTGCGGGTGGACGATCGGGGGCGGCTCTTCCTGGACGGAGCGGAGACCTCGCTCTTCGGTGGCCGAGAGGTGAACTTCTTCGGCGAGGAGCAGGCGCGGCAACCCACGGTGCGTCCGAGCCTGCCCCGCCTCGGCGGGAAGGAGCGGCCGTCCGGTCCCCGGTTTCGCCGTCGGCGGGAGAAGCTCAGTCACTTTCTCAGGATTCGGATCCCGGGCCTGGCCGTCCAGGGCCCACCGCGATCGGGAAGTGCGCTTCTTTCGGCTCTGGGCGAAGTGCGCAGGCAACCCCAGGTCGCACGGGCTTCCCTGGCGCTTCCCACCGGGCTCGCTTCGGAAGCGGACATCGAGGCGGACGTCTTGCTGGCGGGGCAGGGGTACCTGGATCCCGGGCCGCAGGGCGTGAACGCCAAGAACTTCTGGGCGGAGTACACGGACTGGGCGGACGTCGTCAGCGACGACGGAGGTGCGCCACCCCGCGTGTTCTTGTGCGGGACTGCGTTCTGTCCAACCCACTTCGGAGTCGCCCACACGCAACTCGTCACGGACGCGGCGTATGCCGGGGGCGCGGCGTACCCGCTCCAGCACGGGACGAGTGCGTTGGGGATCGTTGGGGGACGTCCCTATGAACCGGAGAGCGGACCGCCGCTCCGCGGAACCACGGGCGTTGCCCACGGCGTCCCTCTGTTCTTCTCGGCGGCGCTGGATCTGGTGCCCGTCGAGGATGAGGAACAGGGCCGATGGGCGCTGTCCGAGGCGATCGACCGGGCTCTGGATCTGGGGGCGGCGGCCGGAGACGTGATCGTCCTGGAATACGAGGCGCACGTTCCCACCGACACCGCGTTGGGACTCAGGTTCGTGGACGAAGCCGGAGAAGAGGTCAAGAAACTGCCCGGCGAAGTGAACATGGACATCTTCGCCGCGATCCGGGAGGCGACGGACCGCGATGTCGTGGTGGTGGAGCCGGCCGGGAACGGAGGCCACCGGTTGGGTCGGATCTACCTCGAGGGCGATCCCGAACCGGTCTGGGATCCAGGCGAGGATTCCGGCGCGGTCCTCGTTGGCGGCGGCGTGCTCAACGATGACGAAGACCGGAACTGGTCCGAGCCGTCGAATCGAGGACCACGGGTGGATTGCCATTCGTGGGTGCACGACGTGGTGACATCCTCCTGTCGAGCGGGCTACCTCCTCGACGGAGTGATCCACGATGGCGAGAACGAGGTGTATATCAGGAACTTCGGCGGCACGTCGGCCTCGGTGGCTATCGTGGGTGGAGTCTGCGCCTGCCTCCAGTACCTGTACCTGCAGCAGACGGGACAGCCGCTGCTCCCCGGCGAAGTGCGCGATCGCTTGCGGAACGACGAATACGGAACCCCGCAGACGCTCGCGAGCGCGGAGACGGAGGACACGCACCGGGTAGGTCCGCAGCCGGATCTCATGAAACAGGCGGAGGCCCTACAGGGCGGCGAGCCCATCGTCATGATGCGAGCATCGCTTGGCGAACTGCCGAGGGAGGCGCCCCCGGGTTTCTTCCACCGGATCGAGGGGTGGACTCCGGACATCATCATCCGGCCGCCTTTTCCGGAGCCTCCGTTTCCGGATCCGCATTCGGCGGCGTCGCGGTTCGATCCGTTGCGCGACTGGATGCACCGGTACGATCCCGCGCCGGTCACGGCGGACACCAAGGTGCATCTCCGGGTGCGCAACGGCACCGGTCAGGAGGGACGGGCGCGGGTGGAACTGTTCTGGTCGGAGCCGTCACCCTTCCAGCATCCGCTCTGGTGGAACCGCGCCGATCGGAAGGTGGGGGAGGGGCGCTTGAGTTCCATTCCCCCCGGCGGCGCGGCCATGGCGGACGGGCCGGTCCACTGGACCGGTCCGTCGCCGCCCACCGATTTCGTCTGCTGGACCGCCGTGCTGCATCCGTCCCAGGCGGCGCCGCCGGCCCCGACCCCGAACGCGTCGACCGCGGCGTATCTGGAGTCGCTGCAACTGCCGGTGGTGCAGTTGAACGCCCAGCTGGCCGTGGTGAATTCGGATGGCCACGCGGCGTTTCCCGTGCAACTTCGGGGCGTCCCGGAACGGAGTGAGCGCCACAAGCTGCTCTTCACCACCGATCTCCCGGCCGGGGCGCAGCTGCGATTCGTCGCGAGTCGCCGCCTCGAGAACGAAGCTGGGCAGCCGTTCGGGGATCCGGGC
>BQJX01000429.1 GCA_021604925.1 Gemmatimonadota bacterium | reverse complement strand
GAGGAGAACATCCGCGAAACGCTGTCGGAGTTCCTCTCGCTCACCGGGTACGAGGTCGACACCGCGTGCAACGGGGCCGAAGGACTGGACCGGCTGGGCCGGGACTCCTACGACCTGGTGCTGTCGGATCTCAAGATGCCCGGAGTGGACGGCATCGCGGTCATCGAGTGGGTCAAGGAGACACAACCGGACCTCCCCGTGCTGGTCATGTCGGGGCACGCCACCGTGGACAGCACGATTCGCGCGCTGCGACTCGGTGCCTACGACTACCTGTTGAAGCCGTTCAGCCTGGACGAGATCGAACGGACCATCGAGAACTGCCTGGAGAAGCGTCGGCTGGAGGCCGCCAACACGGAACTCACGGCCGCCAACGCCCGGCTCCGCGAGATCGAGCGCATCAAGGACGACCTTCTGTCCACGGTGTCGCACGAGTTCCGGACACCGCTCACGGCGATGAAGGGATTCATGTCCATCATCCGCCGCCAGGAAGTAACGAACCTTCGCTCCGATCAACTGCACGCGCTGCAGGCGATCGGCGCCAACGTGGAGCGGCTGGACACCATGATCGGGAACCTGCTGACGCTCGTGGATTCTCAGGACGGTGCGTACCAGCCGATCCTGGAACCCGTCTCCGTGGGCGAGTTCCTGGACGAGTACGTTCGCGCCCTGCGCGAGAACCGCGATCTGGAGAACCTGGAGGTGGACTGCCCGGACGACGTCCGCCAGGCGGAGTTCCTGGTGGACCGCACCCGCTTCCCGCTGGCGCTCACCAACCTGCTGGACAACGCGTACAAGTTCAGCCGCACGCCGGGGCAGGCGGAGGTCATCCTTCGGGCCCGCTGCGAAGGACCGCAGATCTGCCTGGAAGTCCACGACGACGGCGTCGGGATCGCCGACTCGATGGGCGACCGGGTGTTCGAGCGGTTCACGCAGGGTGACATGACGTCGACCCGGGAGTTCCAGGGCGCCGGTCTGGGCCTCGCCGTCGTGCGCGAGATCGTGAGCGCTCACAGTGGGCAGGTTCGACTGGTTCCGCCGGTCCTCAGCGGCACGGCGGTCCGGATCGCGATTCCCCGGGCGCTAGGAGCGTAGACATGGCCGAACAGCTGAGCCAAGCCGACATTGACGCGCTGCTGAACACGTTCACCGCCGAGGGCGAGCCCGTACCCGGAGCCCGCACCGGGCGGGAGCGGGCGAGCCGCGAGATCCAGGCGGACGAGTACGACTTCTCGCATCCGGACCTGCTGTCCCGCGACCAGGTTCGGTCGCTCCGGACCCTGCACGAGGGGTACGCACAGGCGCTGGCCAAGCGGCTGTCCACGGAGTTCCTGACGAACGTCTCGGCGTCGGTCGTGTCCATCGATCATCTCACGTACACCGAGTTCCTCATGCTGCTGCCCACGCCCACCGTGCTCTCCGTGATCGACGTGCCGGAGATGGAGGGCAACATCGCCATCGAGCTGAACCCGAACGTCGCGTTCGCGTTCATCGACCGGCTGCTGGGCGGAGAGGGCAACCCGATCAGCAAGCTCCGCTCGCTCACGGCGATCGAACAGGGGCTCATGGAGCGCGTTCTCCAGAAATGCTGCCAGGAGATGGCGGGGGTGTGGGCACCGATCCACAAGCTCGACTTCCGGCTCCAGGCCATCGAAGCGAACCCGGAGTTGGCGCGCGTGGTCGGTCCGCACGAGATGATCGTGCTGATCTCCATGGAGCTCCGCATCAACGAAGTGTCCGGCATGATGAACCTGTGCCTCCCGTACGTGGTCATGGAACCGGCGATCCAGCAACTGAGCCAGGGCGCCATGGTCATGCGCAAGAGCAAGACGGCGCCGGTGCGGATGCGCTCCGCGCTGGAGGAGTCGCTGCGGTCTTCGAAAGTGCAGGTGGATGTGAATCTCGGAACCGCGGAGGTCACCCTTCGTGAGCTGCTCGAGCTGGAGATCGGCGACGTGCTTCGCTTTGCCCCGTTGACCGAAGAGGGTGCCGAGGCACTCGTGGAAGGTTCCCCGAAACTGGCTGGTTCCGCTGGCCGATCCCATGGGCATCTCGCGTTCCGCGTGAACCGCGTGTTGAACGGTGTCGAGCGGCCAAACCCCAAGGAGGGTTGACGTGAACGAGAACGGATCGTTGCAGGAGAACCGGGAGCTGTTCGACAAGTTCGGGGAGTACTTCGCCGCGGGTCTCGCCCCGCGGATCGAAGGGGAGATTGCCGCCGGAACGCTGGAGATCGAACCCTCCAACCGCGAGGACGTGGCCGCCCGGATCGCGGACGGCGCCCTGCTGGGGAGAACCATCTGGGGTGAGGAGGGGGCGGAGCGGACCGGCTGCTTCCTCTGGATCGGCGGCCTCGGCGTGCTGGTGGGCGAATCGAACAAGACGGTCGCGGACCTCACGGACGACGAGGTTTCCACGCTGGACCACAGCCTCAAGCTGAACATCGAGGAAGGCGCCGATGACAACCCCACGGTCGACTGGTCGGACGTGGAGCGGATCGGTCCGGAGGAACTCGCCGGGAAGCTGAACGAGATCGGCGTGGAGGAGGAGTTCGAGGTTGCCGCGCTGCCGATCAGCGTGGCCGAACAGAAGATGACCTTCCTGTTCCTGATGTCCACGGGTGCCGCGGGCGCAGACGTGGCCGACGCCGGGAGCGCAGCGGCCGACCCGGAGGAGGCCGCGATCCCGACCGGGGAAGTGGCGGATGCCGAGGAAGCCGACGTGGCGGCCGGGATCACGAGCCACGTTGGCGAGGCGGCGGCGGCCGAGGCCCCCTCTGCCGTGGGCGATGACGACGACGCCCCGGCGGAACCGCCCTCGTCCGGGGACGAGGCCGACCTGACCGCGGCGGAGATCGCGGCCAGCGCCGCCCTGGCCCTGGGAGACGACGCTCGCGGCGGCATTCCGGGAAGCCAGATGAAGAACCTGGAGTACCTGCTCGATGTGAAACTCCCGCTCACGATTCGCCTGGGGGCGACCCGCATCCAGCTGGACGAGCTGCTGAAGCTCACGCCGGGCGCGATCCTCGAGTTGGATCGGCGGGAGGAGGAGCCGCTGGAAGTCCTCGCGAACGGGCAGGTCGTGGCTCGCGGGGAAGTGGTGGTCGTGGACGAGCGGTTCGGGCTGCGAATCACCGAGATCGGCTCCTCGGAAGAACGGGTGCGCGCCACCCTGTAGCGTTGCGGGAATCTCCCCAGCTCGTTTGGGGAGATTATCCCGGCGCCCCGCGTACCCGTGGATTTGCCTGGGCATTCGCAGGCGATTCCACGCAGCCTTCCCGTCCGCTGACACGATCCGTCGCCGCCTTCCGGCACGCCCATTGCGTTGATGGGGGAGTGACCCGGAGGAGCGACTCGTGCGGACCACCTCGATGTGCCCGGCCCTGCTTCTGGGCGTCGTCCTCCTGGGCGCCGTCAGCGTCCGTGCGGACGTGGAGATCATCGGTCCGAACGAAATCCTGTCCCGCACTGTGGTTCGGGATGGCCAGACCACCTTCCACGCCGAGGGTCGCACCTGGGAGCTGGTCA
>BQJX01000428.1 GCA_021604925.1 Gemmatimonadota bacterium | reverse complement strand
CCGGGCGGGGATCGCACCGAGGAGGTGCGCCTGTGCCAGCACGTGCTGCAGGGGCTCGGCTTCCGGAGCTTTGCCCCGCAGGTCACGGCGTGTCCTGGGTGCGGCCGGACCACGAGCACGCTGTTCCAGAGTCTCGCGGAGGAGATCCAGACCTGGCTGGCAGAGCGGATGCCGGTGTGGCGCCAGGAGTACCCGGGCGTGGAGCAGCTGAAGGTGGCGGTCATGGGCTGCATCGTGAATGGGCCGGGCGAGTCCAAGCACGCCGACATCGGGATCTCGCTGCCGGGCACGGGCGAATCACCCAAGGCGCCCGTCTTCATCGACGGGGAGCGCAGCACCACCCTGCAGGGCGAGCATCTCGTCCGCGACTTCACGGTGCTGGTGGAAGAGTACGTGGAACGTCGCTGGGGTGCGGTGGCGCGCGCCTAGAGCGCTGGGGGGCGCGCTGCTGCGCTGGGGGCCGCGCTGCCGCGCGTCTCCGATGCGTCGCTCAGTCGCGGAACAGACTCGCCTGCGAAGCGCACTGCGGCAGTTTCAGGTGACTCACGATGCTGTCCGCCCATCCGTACGGATTGTCGGGCGGCAGTGACACCACGTTCACCTCGAACTCGGCAATGAGCCGGTCCAGGTCACGGTCCATCTGGTGCTGGAACGCGGTGTCGGTGTCGCGCGTGCCGTCGAACGACGGGTCCTGCCAGACCGGGACCTTGAACATGGCGGTGTAGGTCCGGCACCACTCGCGGATCCAGGGATCCAGGTCCGGACGGCGGCCCATGGAATGCACCAGATACGCGTAGTTGTCGAGCACGGAGCGGTCGCAGACCACGCACCCGTCGTTGCCGGCGGCCGCGATCTCGCGCGCACACTGCGTGTGCAGGATCCACGTCTGCGCGTCCAGCGTGGTGTCGCGGTTGATGGGCAACGGGCATTCGCGCGCGATCTCCGTGACCAGTTCCACCGAGATGTCGCGACGCTTCAACCGCGCCGCCAACTCGAAGCAGAGCGTGGTCTTGCCGACTCCGTGCGTTCCGATGAGGGCGATCTTCACTCGGGTCTCCCGGCCGTTCGTGTCGCGTCGTGTGGCGAGCGTCTTCGCGCGGGGCAGAGCTTATCCCGATCCCGGGGACAGAACCAGTGGGGACTGGCCGCCGGTGCGGCGTGCGGCCTGGGCCGCGGCAGACCGGCCCGCGGCGGTGTGCGGCCTGCGCGGCGACGCCTCGCGGCCGTGGGCGGTGGCGTGCCGCGCGCGGCGTCTCCACCAAAGAAAGCGGGCCGACCCTCCAGGGGCCGGCCCGCCGTGCACCGATTCCAGCTTCCGATCCCGGTCGCAATCGCGATCGGATCAGGTTCGATCGGATCCGTTTCGATCCGGTCAGTCGTAGTATTCCAGGCCGAGGTGCGTGATGAGTTCCTCGCCCTTCATGTGCCGCAGCGTGTTCTTCAGCTTCATCAGCTGAATGAACAGGTCGTGTTCCGGGTACAGGCCCGGAGCGTGCTGCGGCGCCTTGAAGTAGAACGACAGCCACTCCTGGATTCCCTTCATCCCGCTGCGTCCGGCGAGGTCCATGAACAGCGCCAGGTCCAGCACCAGCGGCGCGGCCAGGATCGAGTCACGGCAGAGGAAGTCCACCTTGATCTGCATGGGCATGTTCATCCAGCCGAAGATGTCGATGCTGTCCCAGCCCTCTTTGTTGTCTCCTCGCGGCGGGTAGTAGTTGATCCGCACCTTGTGGGAGATGTGGCCGTAGAGGTCCGGGTGCTTCTCCGGCTGGAGGATGTGCTCCAGCACGCTGAGCTTGGACTCCTCCTTGGTCTTGAAGGACTCCGGATCGTCCAGCACCTCACCGTCGCGGTTGCCCAGGATGTTGGTGGAGAACCAGCCGTCCAGTCCCAGCATCCGCGCCTTGAATCCGGGCGCCAGGATGGTCTTCATGAGGGTCTGTCCGGTCTTGAAATCCTTGCCCGCCACCGGAACTCCCTCGCGCTGGGCCAGGGCCAGGAGCGCGGGGATGTCGCAGGTGAGGTTCGGCGCGCCGTTCGCGAACGGCGTACCGGTCATGATCGCGGCGTACGCGTAGACCATGCTCGGCGCGATGTGCGGATCGTTCTCCATGAGACCGAGCTCGAACGCCTCGATGGTCTCGTGGACCGGCTTCTTCTCCAGGAAGATCTCGGTGGATCCGCACCAGATCATCACCGTTCGGTCCAGGCCGTTGGCGCGCTTGAACCGATCGATGTCGTCGATCAGCATGCGGGCCTTCTCCATCCAGGAGTCGCCCTTCTTGACGTGCGTGCCGTTCAGCTTCTTCACGTAGCGCTGGTCGAAGACGGCCGGCCACGGACGCAGCTTCTCGAGCTGCGGGCGCAGCGCGCGCAGCAGATCCTTGTCCAGCACGCCGGAGCGCGTGGCCGCGGCGTAGACGTCCTCGTCAAAGATGTCCCAGCCGCCGAAGACCAGGTCCTCCAGCGGCGCGAGCGGCACGAAGTCGCGGATCTTCGGAGAGTTGTCGTCGGTCCGCTGCCCGAGCCGGATCGTTCCCATCTGCGTGAGGGAACCGATCGGCTTGCCGAGCCCGGCTTTGACCGCCTCGACGCCGGCGATGAACGTGGTCGCGACGGCACCCATGCCGGGGAGAAGCACCCCGAGTTTGCCCTCGTGGGGACGGATGGTGACGGACATGAAGGAAACTCCCTCTTCACAGTGTGGGTCGGCGGGCCGACCGGATTGCCCCGAGCCCGGATCTTCCGGACCCGGCAACCAGGGACAAAGTACGCCGCGGACGAACGATTGTTCCAATCAATCTTTCTTGGAGAAACGATAAGTAGGGATTATGATAGACCCATGGAACTTCGGGCGATGAGGTACTTCGTGGCGGTGGCGGACACCGGGTCGTTTCGCGCGGCGGCGGCCCGGGAGGGCGTGAGTCAGCCGGCGATTTCCCAGTCCATGGCCGGCCTGGAGCGCGAGTTGGGCAGCCGCCTGTTCGACCGGGTGGGGCGGGAGGTGGCGCTGAGCCCGGCGGGGCGAGCCCTGGCCGATCCGGCTCGCCGGGTCGTGGCCGACTTTGACGCGCTCCCCGCGATCCTGGAATCCGACGACGGCCCGATCCGGGGCCGCCTGGAACTGGGCACCACGGACGTGGCCAGCATCTACGTGCTTCCGCGCGTGTACCGGACGTTCCGCCGCCGGCATCCCCAGGTGGAGCTCTCGGTTCGCGTGGAGGGTACCGAGTCGCTGCTGGCCCAGCTGCGTGCGGGGGAGATCGAGGTGGCCATCGTGAACGTGGCCGCGGGCGGCCTTCCGGCACCGATCCCGCCGGGGTTCACGTCCGAGCCGCTGTACCGCGAGAACCTGGAGTTCGTGGTCTCGCGCAAGCATCCGCTGGCCGGCCGCCGGCGCGTCACGCTGGCGGAGCTGGCGGAGACACCGCTGATCACGTTCAAGGAGGCATCGATCACGCGGCAGGCCGTGGACGCGCTGTTCCGGGCCGAGGGGCTGGTGCCGCGGGTGGCCATGGAGATGTC
>BQJX01000427.1 GCA_021604925.1 Gemmatimonadota bacterium | reverse complement strand
CGCACCTATCCCTACGGGGCGTTGGCCGCGCATGTGCTGGGGCAGGTGGGCGAAGTGGCCGAGCGGGAAGTGGGCAAGCAGGTCGACGACGGCTACCGGCTCGGCGACTTCGTGGGGCGCATGGGACTGGAGCGCGTCTATGAGAGCGAACTCCGCGGGAAGGCGGGCGAGCGCTACCTGGAAGTGGACGTGGTGGGGCGTGTGGTGGGAGCGTTCCAGGGCCGGGAGCCGCTGCCGCCGCTCTCCGGCAGCACGCTTCGCCTGTATCTGGACGCGCGACTGCAGGCCGTGGCGGAGTCCTGCCTGGTGGGGCGGCGTGGAGCCGTGTGCCTTCTCGACACCGACACCGGTGGCGTCCGCGTGCTCGCCAGTGCGCCCACGTTCGATCCCAACCTCTTCTCCACCGGGATCGGCACCACCGACTGGGACCGCCTGAACAAGGATCCCCAGAAGCCGCTCCTGAACCGAACCGTGCAGGCGCAGTATGCGCCCGGATCCACCTTCAAGATGATCTCGTTCGCGCTGACCCTGGAGAACCGGATCGCGGGACTGCATCAGCGGTTGAAGGAGCCGTGCGTGGGCGGCTACCAGTTCGGCAATCGATGGTTCCGCTGCTGGGAGGATCTGGGGCACGGCTTCCTGGACCTCGAGGGTGCGCTGGTGCGGTCGTGCGACGTGTACTTCTACCAGATCGCGGAGGCGATCACGCCGGATGAACTGGCGGCGTTTGCGCGGGGTTCGGGGCTGGGGCAGGCCACCGGCGTGGACCTTCCGGAAGAGGCGCTGGGCAACGTTCCCACGTCGGCCTGGCTGGACAAGCGCTACGGGGCGCGCCAGTGGACCCGCGGGACGCTCCTGAATCTGATCATCGGCCAGGGCGAGTATCTCGTCACGCCGCTGCAGATGGCGGTCTACGCCGGCGGCCTGGCGAACTCCGGCCCGCGCCTGGCTCCGCGCATCGTTCGTTCCGTGGAGACATCGGATGGGGTGCTCCGGACGCTGCCGTCCCGCGAGACCGGCGTGTGGAACCTCCCCGCGGGCACCATGGAGCGGATTCGCAGGGCGATGGAACTGGTCGTGACGGACGAAGAGGGGACCGGGCGAATCTGCCGGTTGGAGGGCTTCATGCCGGCGGCCAAGACCGGGACCTCGGAGAATCCGCACGGGGCGCCGCACGCCTGGTTCGTGGGCTACGCTCCGGCGAACGATCCCCAGGTTGCGTTCGCCGTGGTCGTGGAGGCGGGAGGGCACGGTTCCGAAACGGCCGCCCCGATCGTCAAACGACTCCTTCGGGATCTGATCCCGCCCGACTCCACGGCCGTCCCGGAGGACGCGTCATGAAGCGTCGCTTCGAGGAGTTCGATCGGGTCTTCTTCTTCACGCTGCTGTTGATCCTGCTGAGCGGGCTGGTCGTTGTCTACTCGGCGTGCCAGAGCGAGGACCCCACGTTTCGTCTGGATGCCTGGAAGCGTCAGATCCTGTTCGCGGCCGTCGGGATGATCGGCTTTGCGCTCTGCGCGTCCATTCCTCCGGTGGCGTGGGAGCGGCTGTCCCCGGCGCTGTACCTCGTTTCGTTGATCGGACTCGTGGCGGTGCTCCTGGCTGGTTCGTCCGGCGGGGGTGCGACCCGGTGGATCGCGTTGGGCTCGTTCCGCTTCCAGCCCTCCGAGGTGGCCAAGGTGGCGTCCGTCCTCCTGCTGGCGCGCACCCTGGCGGGCCGGAGGCGCACCTCGGAGAATCTCGCATCACTGGCGGTGCCGCTGCTTATCATGCTGGTGCCGATGGCGCTCACGCTCCGCCAACCGGATCTCGGCACGGCGCTCGTCTTCCTGGTGGCCGTACCGCCCATGCTGTTCTGGAGCGGGGTTTCGCTTCCGTACCTGCTGCTCGCGTCTTCGCCGGTCCTGTCGGTGCTGTGCGCTTCCAGCCTGGTATCGTGGATCATCTTTGCCGCGTTCCTGCTGTTTCTGGCGTACCGATCGCGCGCGCTTCTGCTGGAGCGCATCCTCTACGTCCTGCTGTCGGTCGGCGCGGGAATCGTCACGCCGGTGCTCTGGAACCGAATGGCGACCTACCAGCAGCAGCGGATCATTGCGTTCCTGGATCCCGCGCGCTACTCGTCCGGGGCCGGCTACCAGATCATCCAGTCCAAGGTGGCCTTGGGGTCCGGCGGTCTCACCGGCGTGGGCTGGCTGGACGGGACCCAGAAGGGGCTCGCCTTCCTGCCGGCCCGGCACACGGACTTCATTTTCAGCGTGGTGGGGGAGGAGTTCGGGTTCCTCGGGACCATGACCCTGCTGGCCCTGTTCACGCTGCTCCTGATTCGTGGGTTCCGGATCGCGGCGGCCGCGCGGGACTCGTTCGCGAGCTTGACGGTGGTGGGCATTCTGTCGATGCTCGCGTTCCAGGTGTTCGTGAACATCGGCGTGACCCTGGGGTTGGTTCCGGTGACGGGGCTGCCCCTTCCGATCTACTCGTACGGAGGCACGTCGATGCTGTCCACCCTGGCCGCGCTGGGCATCGTGCTCGGAGTGGGGATGCGCCGCAGGATCTAGAGGGGCCGAGACACGTCGCGAATCGCCGGCGCGGGACTCCACCCGTCGGATTCGCGCGACCGGAGGGTTCGAATGCACCGCACGCTTCTCGACCTGGGTCTGTTCCAGGTTCACAGCTACGGGTTCTTCCTGGCGGTGTCGTTCGCGCTCGGGATCTGGCTCGCCGGGTGGCGCGCGGAAAAGCGCGGGATCCCGGCCGAGCGAATCACCGACGTCTCGCTGGTGATCGTGCTGGCCACGGTGATCGGTGCGCGCGCCCTCTTCGTGATGGCGCACTGGTCGGACTTTGCGGATCGCCCCGGCGACATCTTCCGTACCTGGGAGGGTGGCCTCACCATGTACGGGGGCGCGATCCCGGCCACGATCCTGGGAATGTGGTACCTGCGGCGTGCCGGCGTGGACGCCTGGCGGGCCGCGGATGCCATCGCACCGTCCATGGCGCTGGGACTCGGCTTCACGCGCATCGGATGTTTCCTGAGCGGGTGCTGCTTCGGCAAGCCCACCGATCTCCCGTGGGGCTGCGTGTTTCCCGCGGGCTCGCACGCGGCGTCCGTGTTTCCCGGACAGGCGCTGCACCCCGCGCAGCTCTACGCGTCGCTGGCCGGGTTCGCGATCTGCGCCTTCCTGCTCTGGATCGATCGGCGCGATCTCCGCCGCGGGGCACTCTTCCTGATGTTCCTGGCGCTGTACTCCGTGGCCCGAACGCTGCTGGATCTCGTTCGGACCTACGACGCCACGGCCTTCCCGATCGCCTCGATTCCGATCACGTTGAACCAGTGGATCTCGGTGGCTGTCTTCGCCTTTGCCGTCGGGAAGCTCCTGCGCGACGGCCGGCGCGTGCCGGCGTAACGGCGCGCATGTCGTCCGAGCCCGCCCGCTACCTGGTGATCGGTTACCCGGTGGCGCACTCGCTCTCGCCCGCCATGATGGTGGCCGCGTTCGATGCCGCCGGGCTGTCGGCGCGCTACGACGCGCGTGAGATC
>BQJX01000426.1 GCA_021604925.1 Gemmatimonadota bacterium | reverse complement strand
GGGCCGCCTCGTGCCGCCCGGAGTGCCGATCGTTCGGCGCCGCATGCTTCGGTGCTCGGTGCTGCATTCCTCGACGCTGCTTCGTGCCCTGCCGCTGGGACCCAGCCGCTACTCGTCCGAGCCCTCATCCTCCGCCTTCTGCTTCTTCAGCAGCCCGGGCTTGGGAGCCAGCAGCATGAGCATGTGCCGACCTTCCATGCGCGGGGGCGTTTCCACGTTCGCGATGTCCTCCAGACTCTGGGCGACCCGGATCAGGATCTCCCGACCGATGCTGGAGTGCGTGACCTCGCGGCCCCGGAAGTTCATGGTGACCTTGACCTTGTTGTGCTCCTCCAGGAACTTGCGCGCGCGCCGCAGCTTGACCTCCAGATCGTGCTTCTCGATCTTGGGCCGGAACTTCACTTCTTTCAGCTGCTGCTGGTGCGACTTGCTCCGCGCCTTGCGGTCCTTCTTGTTCTGCTCGTACTTGTACTTCCCGAAGTCCATGATCCGGCAGACGGGAGGACGCGATCCGGGGGCCACTTCCACCAGGTCGAGTCCGCGCTCCAGCGCCACGGCCCGTGCTTCATCCGTTTCCATGACCCCGAGCATCTCGCCGTCTTCGTCGACGACTCGAATGGGTGAGATTCGGATCCGATCGTTGATCCTCAGCTCTTTCTCGATGGACTGATCCTCCTGCGATCCCGATCCGGCCCGGACCCCCCTGGTGGGTGCCGCACGGAGCCATCGGGTCTGAATGGTGGGCGATACTGGACTTGAACCAGTGACCTCCTGCATGTCAAGCAGGCACTCTAACCAGCTGAGCTAATCGCCCACAAGTGTCCTTGGCGGACAGGCCCGTAAGATGGTCTCAGGGCCTGTCCGCGTCAAGTTTCTTCCGCCTACTTCTCTCCCAGGCTCTCCTCGATCTGCTCGAACGCGGAGTTGTCCAGCTTGTCGGCACCCGCTCGGATGTCGTCCACCTCGCGAGGCTCGGGCTCGGCCGTCTTGGCCGCTTCTGCCCGCTCACCCGCTCGTCGCTGGACTTCCGCCCGGAAGTTCATCTCATCCTCGTCACCCATCTCGGCCAGGTGATCCTTGAGCGACAGGACGATGCGTCGCTGCTGCTGATCCAGGCTGATCACCCGCAGCGGCATTTCATCGCCCTCCTGGAACAGATCCCCCGGCGAGGCGATGTTGTCCCATCCCATGTGCGAGATCGGAACAAAGCCCTCCAGGTCGTTGTCCAGGTCCACCACCACGCCCCGGTCCAGCACGCGGCTGATCCGTCCGTTGGTGGTCACGCCCGGTTCGTACTTCTCCGACAGCTCGAGCCACGGATCATCCTGGACCTGCTTGACGCCCAGTGAAATCCGACGCGCTTCCTTGTCGATGTTCAGCACGACCACGTCGACGTCGTCGCCCTTCTTCACGACCTCGTTCGGGTGACGGATCCGCTTGGTCCACGACATGTCGCTGATGTGGACGAGTCCGTCGATGCCCTCTTCCAGCTCCACGAAGGCGCCGAAGTTGGTCAGGTTGCGGACCTTGCCGCCGAACTTGGATCCGACCGGATACTTGTCGTCCAGCTGGAGCCACGGATCGGGCTCGGTCTGCTTGAGACCCAGCGAGATCTTCTCGTTCTGCTGGTCCACCTTGAGCACCACGGCATCGATCACGTCGTTGATCGACAGGATCTTGGCCGGGTGCCGCACGTGACGGGTCCAGCTCATCTCGGAAACGTGGATGAGTCCCTCCACGCCCTTCTCGAGCTCCACGAAGGCACCGTAATCCGTGATCGACACCACGCGTCCGCGGATGCGTGTGTTGACCGGATACTTCTCCTCCACCTTCTCCCAGGGATAGGCTTCCAGCTGCTTGAGGCCCAGGGAGATCCGCTCGCGCTCCTTGTCGAACTCGAGCACCTTCACGCTGATGTCGTCGCCGATGGAAACGATCTCCGACGGGTGGCCGACGCGGCCCCACGACATGTCCGTGATGTGCAGCAGTCCGTCGATTCCGCCGAGGTCCACGAACGCACCGAAGTCGGTGATGTTCTTGACCTGTCCGGTGCGGACCTGCCCCTTCTCGAGCTCCTTGATGAGGGCGCCACGCTTGACCGTGCGCTCCTCTTCCAGCACGACGCGGCGGGACACCACGATGTTCCGGCGACGCTTGTTCAGCTTGATCACCCGGAACTCGAGCGTCTGGCCGATCAGGTCGTCCAGATTCGGCACGCGACGCAGCGCCACCTGCGAACCCGGCAGGAACGCATCCACGCCGAACAGATCGACGACCACGCCGCCCTTGATCCGGCGCACCAGACGACCCTCCACGACGGCTTCCTCGTCGTAGGCGTCCTTGATGTTGTTCCAGACCCGGAGGAAGTCCGCGCGCTGCTTGGACAGCACCACGAGTCCGTCGTTGTTCTCCATCCGCTCGAGGTAGACCTCCACCTCGGCGCCCGGCACCACTTCCGACGGATCGGAGAACTCGTTCAGCGCGATGATCCCCTCGGACTTGAACCCGATGTCCACGAGGACATCCTTGTCCGCCACACTGAGGATCTTGCCCTTGACGATCTGACCTTCATTCAGGTCGCCGAGCGTCTCCTCGTAGAGACCCAGCAGCTCCAGCAGCTCCGGCGAATTGAAATCCACGTCCTCGTCGTCGGCGAGGTTGACGAACCGCGGCGGCTCGGGCTCCGAGGGAGTCCTGGGCCGCTCGTCCTGGTCGTCGTCGTAGTCCACGTAGTCGGTCTTCCCGCTTCTCTCTTCTCTCATGCCTGGTTTGTACCTTCCTTTTCATCGAATTCCGAACTGATCGGCGCCTCCGGGCGCAGGGGCCACGGCGTCGGCGACAGGTCGGTCTCCATCAGGAGGCGTTCGCCTCTTCCTGCAACTCGCGGATCCGTGCCATGACGGTCTCCGCGACATGACGGGCATGGGCCCGCCGGTCGGAAGAACTCGAATCGTCCCTCGGGAGCGCGAACGGTGGGCCGAAGGCCACCCGCACGCGTCCCCGCCGGAAGAGATTCCGGAAGGGAGCGTTCGTTCCTTCTATGTAGGCCGGCACCACGGGTACCGGACACTTCTGCAACAGCACTCCGATGCCGACCTTGCCGGCTCGGAGCGTTCCGCTCCTGGAGCGGGTCCCCTCCGGGAAGAAGACGAGCGCGCGCCCGCTTCGGAGAAACTCCGCCAGGAGATCCATGGTCTCCATGGAGAGTCTGGAGCGATCGATCGGGATCGAGTTGAGCGACCCGAGCAGACGCGCCATTCCCGGATTCGCGAAGAGATCCCTCTTCGCGACGAAGCCCGACTCCCGGGGAATGGACGATCCCAGGACGGGCGGATCCAGCAGACTGATGTGATTGCACGCGATGATCACGGGACCTTCCGTGGGAAGGTTGTCCCGTCCGACCACGCGCAGCCCCCAGGCGAGTCGACTCAGTCCGAAGACCAGATCCCTGCAGAATCGGTACCAGAGAGTCAACTGGGTGGCGTTTCCTCCGTTCACAGGTCAGCCAATCGGGCAGAGTACCCCAAAAGGCCCGGGTC
>BQJX01000425.1 GCA_021604925.1 Gemmatimonadota bacterium | reverse complement strand
GGCCTGTCGCATCGAGATCCCGCCGTTGCGCGATCGCCCGGAAGACGCGGAAGCCCTCGCCGAGGCGTACCTGGACCAGTGCGCGGAACGATACGGCGTGCAACGTCCGGAGATCTCGCGTGACGTCCGCGTGGCCCTCATGGCGTACGCATGGCCCGGCAACGTGCGCGAGTTGAAGAACGTGATCGAACTCGCGGCGTTCTACGCGCGCGGCGAGAAGACGCTGCGCCCCGAACATCTTCCGATTGAAGTGGCGGAGACGGTCGATCGCGGCGCGTCGGAACCGCTCTCCACCCACATCGAAGCGGTGGAGCGCCGCGAGATCGCGCTGGCCATGCGGAAGGCCGCCGGCAGTCGCACCGACGCCGCCAAGATCCTGGGCGTGTCCCGCAAGGGCCTGCTGGATCGCCTCCGCCGCCTCCGCATCGACGAGTGGTAGCGCCCGGTCACCCTCGCCGTCGTGCCCCTAAAGGAAAAGCCAAGCAGTTGTGGGGCAAAGCTTGCGTCGACGCCCCGGCGAGGCAGAGCTACGGTCACGTCCACAGGGAGGAAGTGCCATGAGGACCATCGCGTACCTTCTCGCCGTCGTGTGGATCGCTGCGCCGTGTTGGGCCGTCGGGCCGCATCCTGGGGATCCCAACTACACCAACTTTCCGAGCTATTCGAAGATGCGCGGCGAAGCGGGCCCGTGTGAGGCCGGAGCCGACGAGGACCGAGTGGCGGCGCAAGGCGAGTTCATTTTCGAAGAGTTGGTGGCCGCCGGGCTGCCGTCGATCGACGAACCGATATTCATGGTGATCCAGCCGGGCGGCCTCCTCACGTGGGAACGTTCGCTCCTGGTCTTCTCTTCCTCCCGGAAGGCGAATTTCTACGCGGCGGGAGTTCTTGGGCGAGACGAGCCCGTGCCGTTGGTGCTCCTGACGGCGAAGGAACTTTGTGCGGAGAAGGCTACCCTGGAAGGCGACCCCGGCATTCTCAGCCTGTCGCTCGACAAGTGTCTGGCGTGCGATGTCCACGTCACGCTCGGGTTGGACACGTTGGACGATCCGGAGCTTCTCATTGAAGCGTGCACTCTGATGGAGGCTCTGCGAATCGCGCGAGCGAACGACATGCTGGATCAGGCGTCGGAGGCCTACGCGCAAGGATCTTTCCACGAGGCCCGAGCGATTTGCCGAGACATCATTGACTGCGTGGATGTCGATCGCCCGGAAGCGCACATGCTGGTGGGCATGAGTTCAATGTGGCTTCGTGACGAGCGCGGCTACGAAGAGTCCTTGGACTTCCTGGGCATGTTCGAGGGGAGCTGGGTGGCGGACCTCCGCGCGATGGCACATGAATAGTCCACACTTCGGTGCACCCGCGACAGCGCTTCTCCTTCAGCAAACGGGACCGGCACTCTCCGATCGTCCAGGACCTTGAGTTCGTTCTCGCGACGAACTGAGCAGTCCCGCCATGCGCAAGGCCGCCGGCAGACGGACCGACGCCGCCAAGATCCTGGGCGTGTCCCGCAAGGGCCTGCTGGATCGCCTCCGCCGCCTCCGCATCGACGAGTGGTAGTTCCCGCTCACCCTTGCCGCAGCACCCCTACCGATACAACCCCTTGATCCCACTCCAGGTCGTCTGCTCTACCGGCGTGCCTGTCGGCGCCAGGCCGAACATGGACGCGACCACCGGCATCATTCCCCAGGTGAAGTTGTTCGCGGGCGGCACGATGCCGGTCCCGAGGAAGAACACAAAGCCGGACGCGCCCGCGTTCTGCGCCACCGGCGTGAGGATGTTGTCCACGTACGCGTTGCCGGTGCCGCCGCTGCGGGTCACGAGATCCACCACCCACGCTTCGCCGGCCATCACGAACGTCTCCGACGTGTCCGGCGTGCCGCCGATGTCCGCCGCAAAGTCCACGTTCATGGTGAACGCTCCCGAGCCCGGGTCGTAAGTGCCGCTGTTGATTGCGGCCAGCGTGGACGAGTACGGGCCGTGGCCGCTGAACGGCTCGGTTCCGGTCAGGTTCCAGGCCGCCAACAGCGGTCCACCGCCGCTTCCGGCCACGGCCATGTCGATGGTGACCGTCCCCTCCAGGAACGTCATGGCCGCAAAACCGGCGGGCATCCAGGGGTCCGAAGCCGCACCAATGCCCGTGAAGTCGAAGGCGTTGTAGCTGTAGCTGGCGTTCGCGTTCGGCCCGGAGGCATTGAAGCCGGATGGTCCCGAGTTCACCACATCGTCGCCGGTGGCCAGGAGGGCGTCTCCGGCCGGCCAGTGGTTCAGCACGGCGGGATCCCCGGTGGTGAGCTCAAAGGCCACGTTCTGGGCGCCGGCCGCGCCGAACATTCCCAGGGCGAAGAGCGCTGCCAACCGCGCGATCTGGAATCTTGGAATCGTCATCGTTCTGCCTCCTGCGGACCGGATCGGTCGGGGGGGACCCACATCGGCTTGCGGGGCAAGACCGACTTGGACACGTCTGGATACGGCGCTGCGGAACCACCGGGTGAAGGACGCCGCCCGCGGAAATGCCCTGCGCCAGCGGGGGCGTGCGTGCCGGACTCAATGGAGCGGCCCGACCCGCCGATGATGCCGAAGATGCGGCCGTGCGTCCAGCCGCGAGATCTGCCGGCCGATCGCGGCGGGAGGGCCGCGTTTCGCGATGAACTTCTTCTCGGGAACTTCACGCTGGGGGGCTCCCGCGATCCACCGTGCATGCGTACCTTGTCCTCGGTGTGGTGGACCCCCGACCATCTCCACGCCCACTCCGGTCTGTCCGGATTCGCAAGTGGTTCCGCTTTCTTCCAGGAGTTCCGTTGTTCCAGCCCAAGCAATTCTATCGCGAGCTCGAGGAGCTGCTGCACCGCGGCTCCGCGTCCGTACTCACGGATGAGTGGTACACCACGCTGGCCGACCAGCTCATGGCCCGGTTCGGCGGCACGCTGTCGCTGGGCAACTGGCGCCTCTACGAGGAGTTCGAGGACGGATTCCGCCTGGAGGAACGGGGGCGGGGCACCGGTGTGGCCTCGGTGGAGTCAACAGAGTCGGCCGCGTCGCGGAACCGCGGGGCGCCGTCCGGTGGCGTGGCCACGGCCACGCAGTCGACGGCGCCGCCGGCGCACGAGATGCTGGCCGCGGACTCGCTCCGCCTGGCCGCCATCCTGGACAACGGCGTGTACATCTTTCATGCGGGGCAGTGGAACTCGGAGGCGCCGGACACCGGCGCCATGCTGCTGTTGTCGGAGCCGCGGCGGATCCTCTCGTTCGAGCTGGCCCGCGGCTGGCAGCGCGACGATCTGGACTTCACGCTCAACACCGTACGAAACGCGGTCAACCTGCGCATTCGTCTGGAGAGCCTGAACTTCGATCTGCAGCAGGCCGCGGAGATCCAGCGGAGTCTGCTGCCGGAGAGCATTCCCAGGTTCGCGGGGTACTCCATTGCGGCGCGCTCGATTTCGGCGGAGCAGGTGGGCGGGGACTTCTTCGACTTCCTGCCGGATCCGGATCCGGGTTCGTTGCGGTTCGCGATCGGAGACGCCAGCGGTCACGGCCTCAGC
>BQJX01000424.1 GCA_021604925.1 Gemmatimonadota bacterium | reverse complement strand
GCCGGTCCGGGAGGCGCTGATCCTGGCCGGCGGCGGGGCCGAGCTCAAGAGCTACACGTCCGCGGGCCAGGCTCTGCTGCTGCTTCTCGCCGTGCCGCTCTACTCGGCGCTGGCTTCGCGCATGTCGCGGCAACGACTCATCAACAGCGTGACCGTGTTCTTCACCGCGTGCCTGGTCGCGTTCTACGCGCTGGCCCAGGCCGATATCCCGTACCTCGGCGTGGCGTTCTTCCTGTGGGTGGGGATCTTCAACCTCATGGTCATCGCGCAGTTCTGGTCGTTCGCGAACGACATCTACACGCCGGAGCAGGGCAAGCGGCTCTTTGCGATTGTGGCGTTCGGCGCTTCGTTCGGCGCGGTGTCGGGGAGCTGGATCTCCGGCCGGATCATCGAGCCGCTGGGCGTGAACCAGATGCTGCTGGTGGCCGCGGCCCTGCTCAGCGTGACGCTGCTGCTGGTGAACACGATCGACGTCCGGGAGCGGAAGCGCGCGCGCGCGGACGCCTCCGGAACCGCCGCCGACCCGGACGCTCCGGCCGCGGCGAGCGGGACCGCGCAGGACGAGCCGATGGGCAACCAAGGCGCGTTCAGTCTCGTGTGGCGCAATCGCTACCTGCTGCTGATCGCGTTCCTGATGCTGTTCCTCAACTGGGTGAACACGACCGGCGAGTACATCCTGGGGCGCGTGGTTTCGAACACCGCGACCGCCGCCGTGGCCGCGGGCGAAGCGGGCGACCTGACCGAAGGTCAGTACATCGGCAAGTTCTACGCGGACTTCTTTACCGTGGTGAACATCGTGGGGGTGCTCACGCAGCTGTTCCTCGTCTCGCGCATTCTCAAGTTCCTGGGCACGCGGGTGGCGCTGCTCTTCCTGCCGGTGATCGCCATGGGCGGCTACCTGCTGCTCGTGTTCTACCCGGTGCTGGCCGTCGTCCGGTGGGCCAAGACCGCCGAGAACGCCACGGACTACTCGTTGAACAACACCGTGCGGAACGTCCTCTTCCTGCCCACCACCCGCGAGCAGAAGTACAAGGCCAAGCAGGCGATCGACACGTTCTTCGTGCGGATCGGGGATCTGCTCTCGGCGGGCCTGGTGTTCCTGGGAACGACCGTGTTCTCGTTCCAGACGCAGCATTTCGCGGCCGTCAATCTGGTGCTGGTCACGATCTGGCTGGGGATTGCCGTGGCGATCGGACGGGAGAACCGCCGTCTGACGGCCGAGGAAGCCGCTCCCTAGAACGGGTAGAACAGCGGAATCAGGAACGACGCCGCGATCCACAGCAGGATGTTCAGCGGCAACCCGAACCGCAGATAGTCCCCGAACGTGTAGCCACCCGGTCCCATGACGATGAGGTTCGTCTGGTAGCCCACCGGGGTGGCGAAGCTGGCGGACGCCCCGAACGCGATCGCAATGAGGAACGGTCGCGTGTCCACGCCGAGGGCCGCGGCCACGCCGACGGCGAGTGGCGACATGAGCAGGGCCGTGGCGTTGTTGGACAGGAACGACGACAGCACGCTGGTGATCAGGTAGAAGCCGGACAGCACGGCCGCCGGACCCAGCCCGCCCAGCGCGGTGAGGCAGCCGTCCACCAGCGTGAGCGCCAGGCCGGTCTTCTCCATGGCGAGTCCCAGCGGAATGGCGCCCACGATCAGCAGCAGGATGGGCGTGTCGAGCGCGGCGATGGCCTCCCGGGGGCGAAGGCAGCGCGTGGCCAGAAGGACGCCCGCGCCGGCGAGCGCGGCGACGGCCAACGGCGCGATGTTGAACGTCGCCATGAGGATGACGCCGACCAGCACGCCGATCGCAAGCGGGGCCTGGGCGGTCTGGACCACCAGCCGATCCACGCCTTCCACCACCATCACGGCGCCGGTTTCGCGCAGCGCGTTCAGGCCGCGGCGATCGGCTTGCAGCAGCAGCACGTCGCCGCCCTTCAGCCGCATGCCGCGCAGGTGGTAGCGATGCTGCAGGCCGTGCCGCTGGATCGCCATGATCTTGACCCCGTACAGGCGGTTCAGTCCCAGCGTGCTCACGGCGCGTCCCACGAACGGCGAGTCCGGCAGCACCACCGCCTCCACGATCGAGAGATCCATGGTGCGGACCTCCACGCGCTTCTCGTCCTCCACCACGCTGGCGATCCGGACGCCGTTACGCTCGATGAACGCCGCAATCCCCTGCGGAGTGCCCTCCACGATCAGCGAATCGCCGGGCTCCACGTTCTTCTCCAGCGCGACCCCGGCAAAGAGCACCTGCTCGCCGCGCACGATCTCGATCAGGCGAACGTCGGGGTTGGAAGGCGGCAGCACCTCCATCAGCGCGCGGCCCACCAGGGGAGCCTCGGGCCCCACGATCAACTCGGTCACGAACGTGGCACCGCGGTCGGCGGGCACCAGGGTGGCCAGCGGCGAGCGCTCCGGCAGGAAGCGCTGGTAGAACATCAGGATGTAGAGGGTGCCGATGAGGAAGTAGCAGATCCCCAGCGGCGCAAAGTCGAAGATGCCGAAGCCGGTCCCGCCGGTGTGTCGGTAGGCCTCGTCCACGAGCAGGTTGGTGCTGGTACCCACCAGCGTGCACGTCCCGCCCAGGATCGCGAAGTAGCTGACCGGCAGCAGGATCTTGGACGGCTTGATGTCGTTCTGCTGGGCCAGGGCCAGGGCCACCGGCACGATCATCACCACGACCGGAGTGTTGTTCAGGAACGCGCTGGACAGGCCCACCACCACGGCCAGCAACGCCACGAGGCGGGGAATGCTGCCCTTGGCGCCCCGGCGCAGCACGCGGACAAGGAACTCGAGCGCCCCGGTCTTGATGAGACCGGCCGACAGCACGAACATCGTGGCGATGGTCACGGTGGCCGGATTGGAGAATCCGGAGAGCGCCTCGCCGGGCGTGAGGATGCCCGTGAGAACCAGGGAGCCCACGATGAACGCGGCGGTGGCCTCATAGGGAAGCCAGCGCGTCATGAACAGAATGACCGCGCCGATCAGGATGATCCCGAAGAAGACCTGCTCCATTCACCGCTCCCGAGTTCTCTGCAATCTCATTGAAGAACGGACGCGCGGGCACGGCAACTGGAAACGGGCGGAGAGCGTTCGGTACGGCTAGCGGAGAAGCGTTCCCTTCACGGTCCGGGAGCCGCTCTCCGTCTCGAGTCGGAAGAAGTACACGCCGCTGGCAACCTGCGCCCCGCGGGAGTCGCGGCCGTCCCAGCGGACCGACAGGGCCCCCGGCCCCGCGGTTCCCGCCAGGAGCTCCCGGACTCGGCGCCCGGTCACGTCGCGGACCGACAGGGAGACGGTCTCGCTGCGCGGCAAGTCGAGTTCCAGCCGGAATCCCGAGCTCGCCGGATTGGCGCCGCGCAGCGCCAGGCGAACGCCGGTGGCGCCGCCGGGCAGCGGCGTGGCCACCACCCCGTCGGGGCCCAGGGTGGGTGCGGTGAACGCCACGCCCACGCCGGGCCGGAACAGCCCTCCCGTGGCCACGGCGGCGGCGGGCGGCAGGTCCGCCTCGAACCGCAGGTTGAAGAGCGTCTGGTACTCCAGCGCATTCGCGTT
>BQJX01000423.1 GCA_021604925.1 Gemmatimonadota bacterium | reverse complement strand
GGACAAACCAGCCGCTGACCGAGTGGTCGTTCATCGAGAACTCGTCATCCGAGAAGTCCGAGAAGTTGAACCCCGTCCCCAGTCGGATCCGGTCTCCGAACCGGCGGCTTGCCTCCGTGAGCCAGCCGGCCAGCGTGTCGTTCGCTTCGCGCTGATGAAGCACGCGATACTCCAGACCGAGGTCGTACGGAGCGTGGACCGTGTAGTCGATCCGCTGAATCCCCAGGTAGGTTCTCGTGTGGATCGACGATCCCGAAGCGAGTCCCTCCTCCAGCGAGCGGATCGCTCCCTTGGATGTCCACTGCACGCGGCGGGTCAGGTCCACCGCACCTTCCAGCGCCACCACGTCCATCGTGCGGTCCGGGCGGAGGAGGTCCGCCAGCGGCGGGCGACGATCGCGCAGGTGCGTGAACTTCGCGATCCCCTGGAACCGGTCGCTTCGCACCGGGCGGTAGGCCACGCCGACCGAGCCCTCGTCGAACGCCGCGTCCGTGGCCCCCGAGTCCCGGTCCCGGGTTCGACTGATGCGCAGACGGCCGAGCAACGTGACGTCCGGATGGAGCGACAGGTCCACGCGGTTGGAGGTCAAGTACTGGCGACGGCGCGTGTCCCCGGTCTCGAAGCGGATCTCGCTGCGGTTCGAGACGATCCAGCCCGCCTCGTCGGACCACGAGATGCCGCCCGTCGCGGCCGAACGATCGCTGACCGCACTGCCGCTCTCCACTTCGGACAGCTCGCCGCCCAGGACGATCTTCAACCGGGCCTGCGGTTCCCAGGTTCGCTGCATTCCCACCAGCGAAACCGTGCGGTCGCTCGCGTCCGAACGATCCCACTGGTACTCCGTGTAGACGCGGCTGGAGCGACCCACCAGTGACTCCGCGCCCAGCACCGTGGACGTGCGGTTGCCCGCTCCATCCTCGGAAATCTGCTCGCGCGCGTACAGGCGGCTGTCGCCCATCTCCACCACGGCACCGCCCCGCGCGGACCGGCCCCGGTCGCCCTCGGTGCCCTCGACATCCAGCACGACCCCGGGGCGCACTTCGTACTGCACGCCCAGCGTGGTCTGCGCGTTGTCGGGACCGGAAAGCGTCTGCTGGTGCTCCACCGTCGCATCGAGCGCCTCGGTCACGTGGTGCGTGACGCGCGCGGCCGCGACCTGGCTGTCCCCGAGGCCCGCGGTCGCGTCGCCGTCGTGGTCACGATCCTGGTACTCCACCGCTGCATCCCAGAGTTCCCGATCCAGCTCCCACATCAAGGCGGAGATCCGCGTCTCCACGGTCGCCTGTTCCTCCCGGTGATGGCGCAGCGAAACCGTCTGGTCCGGAGTGACCTCCAGGCGCGCATGGGCACCGCTCCTCTGGACGCCACGATCCAGGGATCTCATCCCGGACGCGAATCCCTCGTCCAGTTCGGCGTGGTACCCGCCGACCTGGAGGCGCCCCGGCTGTCCGATCCAGGTGCCGGCGTCCACCTCCGCCGCCACCTTCCACGCCGATCCCTGATCCGCCGGCGCGGAGACCTCCTGGAAGGACAGGCCGCCGGTCTCGGACCGGTAGTTCCGGGCGTCGGAGCCCCGGGTGTCCGCCCACTCCGCCACCACGCGACTGCCGCGGTAGCGCACCTCCCCGTCCACACCCTTCATCTCGTAGGAACCGGCCGCCTGCGGATCGTCCACCCAGGTACCGCCGATGGCCGCATGGTCGTTGATCCAATGGCGCCCCCGCGCTCCGACCGCGTTCTCCTGGAAGTCGCTCGACCGCGCCTCGAAGTCCACTTCGATCTCGACCGGATGCCCGGCCAGCAACTCCTGATCGATCGGCGAACCCGCGACCCGGCGGCTGGCGATCGGGCGCCGGAAATGCAGGCGCCCCTCGTCGTACTTCACGGTGTAGTCCACGCCCCGCCGCTGGGGATCCCGCTGGAGAACCAGGCCGCTGTTCTTGTCGCGCACGACCAGGGCGACCTGTTCGGAACCCTCCACCACGTCCTCGTGGCTCACGTAGTAGAGCGACCCGCCCGTCGCCACGATCTCGTTGCGGACATGGACGCGATCCACGTCGGCGCCGAACACCAGGAGGTTCGTGACCGGCGACCCGTTCGAAGTGACGTCCAGCGTGCGGTACGAGAGCTGGGCGCCGTAGAGAGTGCGACGGTACGCGGCAAGCTCCGCCTCATCGAACGCGACGGGGAAGTTCCCGACGAGCGCGCTCATCTCCTCGTCCGAGATGGCCAGGTAGAACTTGCCGAGGCTCTCGGAGTACTCCACGCGGCTGCCGTCTCCGTACACCGGATAGTGCTTGTCCGGATCCAGGTTTCGCAGGAGCCGTTCGGTTTCGTCGGGACCGAGATCGCGGAACAGCTCGTTCAACTCGCCCCGGCCGGTGTCGAACGCGGATTGCACCAGCCAGCGCCCGCGAACGGTCCCGTGGAGGAAGTACGCCAGACGCGCCTCGTGGTAGAACTCGTTCGCCTCGTCCTGTCCCGTGGCGTCGATGCGGCCCGTGGCGTGCAGATGACCCACCTCGGCCTCGGCAAACGCCAGCAGGAAGAGCCGGGAGGTCGGTGCGATCGCAACGTCCCGGACGAGACGACCCGTCCGCCCGGCCGGATCCTCGACCACGATCTCCACCTCCGTCGCGCTGCGCTCGAGCGTGGCGGCGCCCGCGAACCGGCCATCGCCGGAGACGGCCAGCTCCTCACCCTGAACGAAGACGCGGTAGCCGGGCTCGGTCCGCCCGGAGACCCGGAAGATGGGCGTCTCCAACGGCTCGGCGGCCGGAGGCAGGTGCACTTCCAGGAACGGCACGGCGTTGTCCACCACGAAGCGCGCCCCGGACTCGTCGAACTCGCTGCGATCCACGTGGAGATTGACGATGCGGGAGAAGCCGTGCCGGTTGCGGATGAGCACGGCGTAGGTGGAACTCGCGGCGGTGTCCCCGTTCGTCACCGCGATGGCCCCGTCCTCACCCAGTTCCACCGGACGCCCGTTCACGGTGACCTCGTTCGTCGGCGCGGTCCAGCCCAGCAGTTCCGTACCCAGGTCCGCCCCGTCGGCCACCACGCGACGCGACTCGCGCTCCGCGATCTCGATCATGGGGATCGGGATCCCGCGCTCCACGGAGCGACCGGACGACTCCTCGATTCGAACTGCAAGGCGATCCCCGCGCGGGCTGCTCACGGTGGTGCGGAAGCGGCCGAGGTTGTCCACCTCCACCGACTCTCCTCCGATCTCGGCCCACGACGTTCCGGGGCGCGCGGACAGCAGGTCCACGTCTGCGAGTTCCGCGTCCCCACCGGTCACGATTCCCACCGGAATCCGTGGGCTGGTCACCCGCACCTCGCCCTCCAGAACGAGTTCCAGCTGGTAGTTCGCCACCACCCCGGACGGCACGGTGACGGCCGGCACGCCATCCCACTCGATGGCGGCGGGCGGAACCCCGGAGCCGGACGCGTGGTGCACCACCTCGCCGCTCGGATCGGCAAGGGTCAGGGCCCACGAACGCACGGGAGACTCAATCGCGGTAATGTCGGTCAGGAAACGAACCGGCGCCGAC
>BQJX01000422.1 GCA_021604925.1 Gemmatimonadota bacterium | reverse complement strand
AGCAGGTCCGCGCCAAAGAAGCTCCACAGCCCGGCCCGTTCCGGCGAGCGTTCCACGGCCGCTTCGTAAACGCCGAACCCCTGCTCCTCACCGCCGTCCGCGAACCCCTTGCGCGCCATCAGACGCACCGCGTCCGGATTGCTGGCGTCCTGGGCGATCACCTGCTCCAGCAGCGGAACCGCCTCTCCCCATTCGCCCCGGTCGGCCAGGGGAATCGCCCGGTCCAGCAGGCCCGGAATCCCGGCGAAGTCCTTGGGATCCGGGAGCGACCGCCAGTCCTCCGCGCCCTCCCAGCGTCCGGTGGCCAGGTAGCCGAGCGCCCGCAGCTGCTCGGCCCGCGCTTCGTCCAGGGGGTCCTCGTCGGCCAGGCCGGCGGGGCGAAGCAGATCTTCCCCGAGCAGGTCCGTCATGCGATCGCGAAAGTCGGACGCGCGGTTCCCTTCGTCCGCCAGTCGGTTGTCCACCTCCCGCGGGTCGGCCCGCAGGTTGTAGAGTTCCTCGCGCGGGGAACGCACATACTTCCAGTCCCCCCGTTGAAGCGAGCGGAGATCCGAAGCGCCATAGGCCAGCGCCGCGTGAAACGTCTCCGAGTAGGCTTCGAACGGCGGCGCCCCATCCTCCAGGAGCGAGCGGCCCGGCCCCGCGGCTTCCCCGCGCTGACCGAACGCGGCCATCAGCGTGGGAAAGACGTCGATCGTCCGGGACGGCCGCGCGTCCAGGCGACCTCCGGCGAACGGCGGCGGGCCGGACATCACCATCGGAACCCGCAGCGTTTCCTCGTAGAGAAAGAACCCGTGACCGGTTTCCTGGTGAGCCCCGAACGACTCCCCGTGGTCGGACAGAGCAACCACCAGCGCGCCGTCCAGGCGGCCCCCGTCGGCGAGCACGCGCAGCAACCGCCCGATGGACCGATCCGTGGCCGCGATCTCCCCGTCGTAGGGCAGCTCGGGATACACCTGGTCCCACGGGGATCGCGGCTCGTAGGGATCGTGCGGATCGTAGAGGTGAACAAAGAGGAACCAGGGATCCGCGGCCGGCTGGTCGCGTAACCAGCGCGTCGCGGCGTTCACCGTCTGGTTCGCGGAGCGCTCCTCGCGGCCCCCCGGCCCCGGCGCATCGAAATGCTCGAAGCCGCGGTCCAGACCGGACGTCTCATCCAGGACCACCGCCGCAGTGAACGCGGCGCAACGGAGACCGTCCGCCTGCAGGACCTCCGCCAGCGTGCGCCCGGTCGGCTCGAAGCTGCGCGTGCCGTTGCGCCGCGCGCGATGCTGGAACGGGTAGTCGCCGGTCAGGATCGACGCGTGCGAGGGAAGCGTGAACGGAGCCACCGAGGTGGTCGTGGCAAACTGGAGGCCGCGACGGGCAAGCCGATCCCACACCGGCGTTCGCGCCTCCGGGCTGCCGTGGCAGCCCAGGTGGTCCGCGCGCAACGTGTCCACGGAAACCAGGAGGAGGCTCTGCGGTGAGTCGCGCCGGCCGCACCCCTGCCCCAGCGCGGCGACCAGGAACAGCGTCGCCGCCGCGGCGAAGCGCCGCGAGGGACGAAACCGGAACTGATGTCGCATGAACTTCCTCCGCCCTACTCTCCGGGGAGGAATCGGCGGCGCTCGCGCTCGAAGGTGTCGATGGCGTTCCCGTAGTCTTCCTGCCGACCGATGTCCAGCCAGTGGCCGTGGAACGCAAAACCGCGGATCGGACGGTCGCGTCGAATCAACTCGAGCACGAGGTCCGGGAAGTCGTAGTAGCCGTCCGGGATGATCTCCAGGATCTCGCGGCGGAATGCGTAGACGCCCATGGAGACCTCGTACTTCAGCGTGGGCTTCTCGCGGTAGTCCACGATCCTCCCCTCTTCGTCCCGGTCCAGGACGCCCAGGTCGATCTTCACTTCCTTCTCGAAGACCCCGATCGTGGCGTCGTTCTGCTGCTGCTGGTGGCGTCGCATGAACTCGCCGTAGTCCAGATCCGTGAGCAGGTCGCCGTTCATCACGAGGAAGTGGTCATCCAGGTCGGGGATCAGCTTCAGCGGGCCGGCGGTGCCCAGCGGCATCTCCTCGCGCGAATAGTCGATGGTGAGGCCGTACTTGGATCCATCGCCAAAGAACGCCTGCAGCAGTTCGGACAGATGGCCCACCGCCAGCGTGAGATGCGTGAAGCCGTAGTGCTTGAGCTGGCGAACCACGATCTCGAGGATCGGCGTGTCGCCCAGCGGCATGAGCGGCTTGGGAAACGCGATCGTGTACGGGGCCAGGCGCGTGCCCTTGCCCCCCGCGAGGATGACCGCTCTCATACGGCATACACCTTGGGGCGATAGAGTTCGGGATGCTCGCGAACGAACTCGACCGTCTCCGCCAGTCCGTCCTCCAGCGACCACTTCGGCACCCAGCCGCACCGCTCTTTCGCCTTGGCGTTCGCGCACACCAGTTCCAGGACTTCCGACTTCTCCGGACGGATGCGCTGCTCGTCCGTGACGATGGGCAGGTCGGGACATCCGCACACCTTCAGGATGCGCTGGGCCAGCTCTCCGATGGTGATCCCCTTGCCGAATCCCACGTTCGTGGTCTCGCCCAGGCACGCGTCCGAACCGGCGATCGCCAGGAAGCCGGCCACGGTGTCCTTCACGTAGTTCAGGTCCCGCACGGGCGTGAGCGATCCCAGCTTCAGCTGCGGGAGTCCGGCCAGCGCCTGCGAGATCACCGTGGGGATCACGGCGCGCGCGGACTGGCGCGGACCGTACGTGTTGAACGGACGGATGATGGCCACCGGCGTATCGAACGAGCGGAAGAACGACTCGGCGATCTTGTCCGCTCCGATCTTGGACGCGGAGTACGGCGACTGGCCCTGCATGGGGTGCTCTTCGTCGATCGGCGTGTACAGCGCCGTGCCGTACGTTTCGCTCGTGGACGTGTGCACGATGCGCGGCGTCCCGTAGCGGCGCGCGGCCTGCAGCACGTTCAGCGTGCCGGAGACGTTCGTGGACACGTAGGACGCGGGCGCCACGTACGAATAGGGAATCGCGATCAGCGCGGCCAGGTGGAACACGCAGTCCATGCCCTGCACCGCGTCCTCCACACTCCACGGATCGGCGATGTCGCCGAGTCGCACATCCAGCTTCTCGTGCACGTCCTCCGGCAGGAACTCGAGGTGGCCGTGATCGGATCGGGAGTTGTAGCGCACGAACGCGCGCACCTGGGCTCCCTGCCGGGCCAGTTCCTCCACGAGGTGCGATCCGATGAATCCGCCGGCCCCCGTCACGAGGACCTTCTTCCCGTTCCAACTCACGGGCGATTTCCTTTCGACGTGGATACCTGAACGCGTTCCCGCCACCCGGCCAGGACAGCATCCAGCGAGTGGGAGAGATCGATGGTCGGCGCCCAGCCGACGTCGCGATGCGCGCGCGCAGCCGAGCCGACCTGCCGCATCAGTTCCACCGGGCGCACCTTCGCCGGATCGGCGCGAACTTCGATGGTGACTTCGCTCTTGTCAAGAAGCAACGCCAGCACGTCTTCCACGCGCGTGCCGACGCCGCTGCAGAGATTGTACACGGCACCCGGGG
>BQJX01000421.1 GCA_021604925.1 Gemmatimonadota bacterium | reverse complement strand
GCCCGTGAAGCGCGTGTTCCCCAGGTGGCCGCGGGCCCCGGTGATCCACTCGTCCACGGCACCCTTGTCCGAGCCGCCCTTCCAGCTCTTGCGGCTGCGCTCCTTCTGGACGTTCATCGCCTCGTAGAAGCCCGCTTCGTCCACCTCGAATCCGCGGCGCACTCCCACCGAGGCCGTGAGATCAATGGGGCAGCCGTACGTATCGTAGAGGCGGAACGCCACGTCGCCCTGCAGCAGGCGCACTCCATCCTCCCGCGTGGTCCAGATCTCCGGGTTCTCCAGCTGCGCCAGCAGATCGTCAATGCGACGCATGCCCAGCTCCACCGTCCGCCGGAAGAGGCGCTCTTCGGACTCGGCGCCCTGACGCACGGCGTCCAGGCGCTCCCGCAGCAACGGGTAGGCGGGACCCATGATCTCGGTGACCGCTTCGCACACGTCGGCCAGGAACTCGCGCTCCACGCCCAGCAGCACCGCATGGCTGATGGCGCGGCGCATGACCTTGCGCAGCACGTAGCCGCGTCCCGTCTTGTCCGGATGGACGTCGTCCGCCAGCAGGAACGCGGTGGCGCGCGCATGATCCGCGATCACGCGCAGCGAAACCGCCTCGTCGCCGGATCCGCCGTCGTAGGCGTGGCCGGTGATGGCGCAGATCCGACCGATCAGGTCCGCAAACAGATCCCCGCCGTAGTTCGAGTGCTGGCCCTGCACCACCGCGGCGATGCGTTCCAGCCCCATCCCCGTGTCGATGGACGGCGCGGGCAGCCGCGTGCGCTCGCCGGCCGCGTTCCGGTCGTACTGCATGAAGACGAGGTTCCAGATCTCCATCCAGCGGTCGCCGTTGTTCACGGTGCCCTGGAGTTCCGGGCCGAGATCGTAGTGGATCTCGGAACACGGGCCGCACGGGCCGGTGTCGCCCATGGACCAGAAGTTGTCCTTCATCCCGAAGCGAAGGATCCGGTCCGCCGGCAGCCCGCTCACGCGCGTCCAGATCCGTTCCGCTTCCTCGTCGGCCGGGATTCCCTCTTCGCCGCCGAACACGCTCACCGCCAGGCGCGCCGGGTCCAGCCGGAGCGTTTCGGTGAGGAACTCCCAGGCGAACGCCACCGCGTCCTCCTTGAAGTAGTCGCCGAACGAGAAGTTGCCCAGCATCTCGAAGAACGTGTGGTGCCGAGGCGTGCGCCCCACCTCTTCCAGGTCATTGTGCTTGCCCGAGACGCGCAGACAGCGCTGCGAACTCGCGGCCCGCGGACCCACCGGAGTGGCCGCGCCGGTGAACTGGTCCTTGAACGGAACCATGCCCGCGTTCACGAACAGCAGCGTGGGGTCGTCCTGCGGCACCAGTGGGGCCGACGGCACCACGAGATGGTTCTTGGACGCGAAGTAGTCGAGAAACGCGGTCCGGATTTCTGCGGTCTTCATTCCCTCTCCCAGGACGACGTCAGCCCCATGCCTCGTCGCCCGCATCGATTCCTGTCTCCTCGGCGAACTGGATCAGCGCCGCTCGACACGCACTGGCCGGGAATCCCCGTCGCGCGAGCGCCGACCACATTCGCCGGCGCGCCACCGCCTCTTCCAGCCCGCTCCACTTCCGTGCGCCCCGGCGCAGAAAGTCCACGGCCGCCTGCGCTTCGTCGTCCGCGCCCACGATCTCGTCCAGCGCCTCGTCCACGACATCGGCGGCCACGCCCTTGGACAGGAGCTCGCGGCGCAGGAGCAGCCGGCCCCTCGGCGCAAAGTTCATGCGGTCGCGGATCCACGCGCGGGTGGTCTCCGCATCCGACACCAGGTCCAGTTCCTTGAGACGATCGATGGCCGACTCGATCTCCGGCGCGGAAACTTCCCGCTTGCGGAGATGCAGCCGCACCTCGCGCTCGAATCGCCGGCGGGGCCCCAGGTAGCGAATGGCCAGCTGGACCGGAGAGGAGGGGGGCTTCGGGGCCCCCTCCTTCCCCGCGCCGGTTCTTCGGCTACGCCTTGGCTTCGGCGACGGCAACCGCTCCCTCCGCAGCTGCCCCGTTTCCGGATGCCAGCTTGGGGCTGACAATGCCGTAGGCCTCGCGCACCTCACCGTCCAGCTTGAGGCGAAGGTCGTCGTGCTCGCGCAGGAACTCCTTGGCGTTCTCGCGTCCCTGCCCGATGCGCTCGCCGGCATAGGAGAACCAGCTCCCCGACTTTTCCACGATGCCCTTTTCCGCGGCGAGGTCGAGCAGATCCCCTTCGTAGGAGATGCCCTGGCCGTAGATGATGTCGAACTCGGCCTCGCGGAACGGCGGGGCCAGCTTGTTCTTTACCACCTTCACGCGCGTCCGGTTGCCCACCGCGGACGTGCCGTCCTTGATGGCGCCGATGCGGCGAATGTCGAAACGCATGGACGAGTAGAACTTCAGCGCGTTCCCACCGGTGGTGGTCTCGGGGTTGCCGAACATCACGCCGATCTTCATCCGGATCTGGTTGATGAAGACGATGCACGTCTTCGACTTGGACACCGAACCGGTGAGCTTGCGCATGGCCTGCGACATGAGGCGCGCATGCAGTCCCACGTTGTGGTCGCCCATCTCGCCCTCGATCTCGGCGCGCGGCACGAGCGCCGCCACGGAGTCGATGGCGATGATGTCGACCGCGTTCGACCGCACCAGCATGTCCACGATCTCGAGCGCCTGCTCGCCCGTGTCCGGCTGCGAGACCAGCAGTTCGTCGATGTTCACACCCAGCGCCTGCGCGTACTTGGGATCCAGCGCGTGCTCCGCGTCGACGAAGGCGGCGGTCCCGCCCTGCTTCTGGGCCTGTGCCATCATGTGCAGCACCAGCGTGGTCTTGCCGGAGGACTCCGGACCGAAGACCTCGATGACCCGGCCGCGCGGAACGCCGCCGATGCCCAGAGCCAGATCCAGCGACAGCGATCCGGAGGGAATGACCGACAGCCCTTCCTCCGTGGCGCGGTCTTCACCGAGCCGCATGATCGCACCCTTGCCGAACTGTCGCTCGATCTGGCCGAGCGTAAGATCCAGCGACTTGTCCTTGTTCTTTTCCTGGCTGAGCCCCTTGGGGGGTCCGCCCTTTGCGCCCTTCATGTTGCGCCTCCCTCATCTTGCGAGTGTCTGCTCACCCGATCGCCCGGATCCCCTTTTCTCCGTTTCCGGCAAGGGGGAACCGCGCGACCGGCACCTACGATGTTCCCGGGATTTCGAGGAGGATCCCGGATCGCCGGGGCCTCCCGACCTCCTGGATGCGATCCGTTTCAACGGGCGCCCGGGCGACCGTCGATTTCCAGCTACGCCTGCTCCAGCCCCCGACGATAGGCCATTTCGAGCGCCTTGTTGACCGTTCGTTCGCGGATCATCTCCCGGTTTCCCCGGAACAGGAACCGCCGAGCCCAATCGCCCTGTTCGTCGGCGCCGCCGATCCAGAGGGTCCCCACGGGCTTCTCGGGGGTCCCGCCGCCGGGGCCGGCCACCCCCGTGACCGAAATGGCCAGGCTGGCCCCCAGGGCCGCGCGGACTCCCACGGCCATGGCCCGCGCCACCTCCTCCGAAACAGCCCCGAATCTCTCCAGGGTCTCGG
>BQJX01000420.1 GCA_021604925.1 Gemmatimonadota bacterium | reverse complement strand
GTTCTTCCCCCGCGGGCCCCGTCTCCAGCAGCGTGCCGCCGGCGCGCGCGTCCAGGCGCACCACGCTCTTCTCGCCGGTGGCGCGGAAGTCGGGGAGCCACCACTGGTCGATCTCGTCGATCATGGCGGTCCAGGCGCGCTCGGGGGGGGCATCCAGCGACACTTCCAGTTCGAACTGTCCCACCTGGGCGGGTTGGATCGGGGGCATGGCGTCCTCCTAGGACGATTGAGTGTCGACGAGCGTTCTCAGGCGATTCGCGGCCGCACTGAGGTGGCGAACCTGTCCGTGGATCCATCGTCCACAGACCCGTTCGATGGGAACCGGATTGAGGTAGTTCCAGCGGTAGCGCCCTTCACGACGGACCACTACCAGTCCGGCCGCCTCCAGGATCGCCAGATGCTTCATGACCGCCGTTCGACAGAGATCCGGATGGCGCTCCACCAGAGCGCCGGTCGTGCGAGGCTCGGTCGCCAGATCGTCCAGAATGGACCTCCGGGTCCGGTCCCCCAACGCTTTCCAGATGCGGTCTTCCTCTGTCATGTCACCATATTATGACATATTGCCCCGAACGTCAAGCGGGCGAAGAGGCTCGGCCCCTTCGCCCTGCGAGTGATGGGTTGGCGGCCCGGGTCCGCTCGGCGGCTCGTCACCCTGGGGTGATGGTTCCGCGGCCCGGGTGGCCCCGACGGCCCGCTTGGCCGCCGGCAGCGCGCCGACCCGCCTACCGCGTGAGCACCATCTTCCGGCTCACGCGCTCCTCCCCCGCGCGAAGCACGGCAAAGTAGATGCCGTTGGCAACGCCGTCCGGGATCCAGGTGGCCCGCTCCACCACCCCGGTGCCGGTGTTTCGTTGCGCCAGAGTATTGATGAGCCGGCCGGCCACGTCGTAGATCTCCAGGGTCACCGCGGCGTCGGAGCGCGCGGCAAAGCGAAGCATCGCCGCGTCGCGCACCGGATTCGGAACCGGTGCATCCAGCATGAGATTCGCGGACGCCGCCACCACGGGCTCGCCGATCGACGTGGGATCCGCGGCGAGATCCATCTCCCACACTCCCCGACCGTACGTGCCCGCCACGAGTTTCCGCGCTTCGCGCCGGATCTCCAGATCCGTGACCACCACGCTGGGAAGCCCGGCGCCCACCGGCGACCAGTTCACGCCTCCGTTCGAACTCATCCACACACCCACGTCGGAGCCCAGGTACCACTCGTCCGTGAACACCGGATCCACGATGAACGTGTTCGCGGGCTGATCCGGAAAATCGCCCGTCACGTCCGCCCAGGTGGCGCCAAGGTCCGTGGTCCGGAGAATCTTGGCCGTACCGGTCCCGTAGCCGCCGAACGTGACGAACGCCGTGTTCGGATCGGTGGGGTGCGCGTCGATCTTGGTCTCCAGCCCGGTCGCGGGAAAGCTGCCGGAACTCGTCCAGGTGGTTCCGCCGTCCGAGCTGACCCACACGCCGGAGAAGTTGGAGACCGTCCACACGTAGTCCCCGTTGCCGGGATTCACCGAGATCCACCGCGCAAAGTGCGGGGCCACGTTGCTCCAGAGGCCGCCGCCGTTCGTGGTCCTCCAGATTCCGCTCGTATGCCCGAGCAACAGCCGGCCCGGAAACTGCTGGTTCTGATCGACCGGTGTCACCCAGATCCCGCCGTTGACGGCCAGTCCGTTCTGAATGGACGTCCAGTTCTGTCCGGAGTCGTTGGACTTGATCTGGTTGCCGAACTGCCACTCCGCGAACACGCGATTCGCGTTCGTCGGGTTGATGTTGCAGACCATCCCGTCGGCGACGAACGTGGAGTGGAACCAGTCGGCTCCGCTCCGCCCCGGGATCCCGTTGTCCTGCGTACCGCCCATGGCGAAGTCGGGATCGGTCTGGGCCACACAGATGTCGTAGTACTGGTAGGAGATGATCCCTTCCCGGCGCGAAGCCCACGTGGACCCGTCGTCGGTGGATCGCCAGACTCCCCCGTCCGTTCCGATCCAGAGCGCATCCGAAGAGCCCGGCTCGTAGTGCAGGACATGGTTGTCCCAGTGGGGAACCGTGGGCGTCCCGAACGGCACCGATGCGTTCAGGCTCACGAAGGTGGATCCGCCGTCGTCCGACGTGTAGAGGTTCACGCCGCCCGTCACGATGCGATCCGCGTTGTCCGGATCACACGCGAGAACGCAGTTGTACCAGCCCTGGGCGCCGGTCATGTTGATCGAGTTGTTCCGCAGCTGCCAGGTGGCCCCGTCGTCGGTGGACCGGTAGATCCCCAGAGTGGTCCAGCCGGAGGGGTTCACGTAGTGCGCGTAGATCACGCTGGGATCCGCGGCGGTGACCGCAAGCTTGGTGTGGCCGATGGCGCCGGCCGGCGGCTGCCCCGTTCCCGTGAGCGAGAACGTGAGGCCGTCGTCGGTGGAGACCTTGACACCGTTGAAGCCCTGACCGTTGATGAACGGGTCCTGCCCCTTGGTGATGTAGACCCGGTTCGCATCGCCCGGCTTCCACTTGATGTCGAAGAAGTTGCCGGTGGTCTGGACTTCCGTCCAGGTGTCGCCGTTGTCCGAGGATCGCCAGAGGCCGTCGTTGGCCGCCGCGAGGATGGTGCCGGTGGTGGGGTTGTCCGCGATCAGGTTGAACCCGTGGGTTCCACTGACCGGATACGAGAGCGAAGTGGTTCCCCACGTGATGCCGCCGTCCGTGGACTTGAGCAGCCCGATCCCGAGGCTGCCGGACGTGTTCGAAGTGGGAGTGTAGCCCGCTCCCGTTCCCTCGCCCGTTCCGATCAGCACGATGTCCGGATCCGCGTGCAGCGCACACACGGCCCCGATGGAGGTGGTCGGAAGATCGTCCGTGGTCGGGGTCCAGCTATCGCCCCCGTCCGTGCTCTTCCACAGTCCGCCGGACGCCGCCCCCACGTAGACGATGCTCGCATCGGTCGGATGAAAATCCAGCGCGGTCACGCGCCCGGAGAACTGGGTGGGGCCGGTCGAGAACCAACCGGCGGCCCGGCTCCCGAGGCTCCGCTCCTTGGCCGTCTCCAGCGCGCGCTGGCGAAGGATGCCGGCGGTCGTTCCCTCCGGCGCGGTGCGGGTCTCGGCGAACCACAGCATCCGGTTGTAGGGCTTCCAGCCGCTGGAGCGGGCGTCCTTGAGTCCCGGGTGCTCCTCGAACCAGGCGCCGAGCCGGCCGAGACCTTCGTCCGGATCCAGCGCGTTCAGCGGGTGCGGAGTTTCTGCGACCGCCGCCGGTGCGGCAGCGAGTGAGAGGCTTGCCAGGACCAGGGCAAGCGCGGGTGGCAGGTTGCGAATCCCCATGATCGACCTCCAGATGGATGGATAGGATGTGCCCATCCAGTGTCTTCAGGAAGCCGAGCCGTCGCTACCACGCGATTGCGCGCTTGCCGTGATCGACGGGTCCGTGGCGTCGCCGGGGAGGGGTGGCGCGGGTGGCGCGGACGCCGGGGATCGGCCTGCCCGCCGCGTGCGGGCGTCCCGGGCCAATGATACCACGCGGCCCGGGACGCACTGAAGCGGCGCAGCTAGCGGATCCGAACCACCGACTCGGTGGCCTCGAATCCGGGCAC
>BQJX01000419.1 GCA_021604925.1 Gemmatimonadota bacterium | reverse complement strand
CCCACCAGGAGGAACTTCACCGAGGTGTCTCCCCCGGCCTCCACGATGCGGGCCGCACTCAGCACCGTCTCGAGATCCTGGCTGCGCCCGAAGTTGCCGGCATACTCCACCACGAAGTCGTCGGCCGAGTAGCCCATCTCGCAGCGGAACGGGCTGATGTCGAGCGGGCGGATCTGGTCCACATCGGCCCAGTTGGCGATGGTGGTCAGGCGGACGTCGTTCACCCGGCGCCCCGCGGCCACCGCGCGAAGTTCATCGCCGATGAGGACCACCCGATCCGCGCCGCGCCACACGATCGTCTCGAGGTGACGCGCCATTCGGCCGAGCCAGCGGCCGCGCACCACGCCCAGCGCTTCGGCAATCTCGGGGTAGACATCCTGGACCACGTACACCAGCGGCGTGCGCTGGATCCGGGCGAGCGCCAGCGCCGCCACCCCGCCGAACATGGGCGTGGACGAGAACGCCAGGATGGCCTCGGGACGACGACGGAACAGGCCGCTCACCAGGAACGCCACAGCGAAACTGAGGTAGTGGAGCACCCGCCCCGCCGGACCGTTCCAGCGCGGCAGCAGCGGCAACCGGCGGACGTCGACGCCGTTGCGGGTCTCCCGCGCCGGAGCGTCAAGCCCGAGCGCCTCCTCGTAGGTGGGGCGCCCGGTGACGACGGTGACGTCGTGGTCGCGTTCCACCAGCGCTTCGGCGAGCTGCGCCAACAGGCGCCCCGTGGCCCCCGAGTCGGGGGGATAGTGCTGGTTCACGAGGAGGAGGTTCACGCGGCGCCGCCCCTAATTGCCTGAGGCGGCACCGGAGGTCGCCGTCGACGGAAACAGTCGCTCCTGCTCCCGCTGGATCCGATACCAGTCCACGGTTCGCTGCAGTCCTTCGCGCATCGAGGTGGACGCCCGGAACCCGAACAGCTCTTCGGCCCGTTGGCAGTCCAGCGCCCGACGCGGCTGTCCGTTCGGCTGACTCGGATCGTAGCGGAAGGCGCCCTGGAACCCGACCGCGCCGGCCACCGACTCGGCGAGATCGCGAATCGAGATCTCCTCGGGAACACCCAGGTTGACGGGCTCGGGGCTCTCGCTCTTTTCGGCGACGGCCAGCAACCCATCCACGGCGTCCTTCACGTACAGGAATCCCCGCGTCGCCGTTCCGTCACCCCAGATCTCGATCTCGTCGCGGCCCTCTTCCATCGCTTCCATGCACTTGCGAATCAGGGCCGGGATCACGTGCGAGCTCTCCGGATCGAAGTTGTCTTCCTCTCCGTAGAGGTTGAGCAGCAGCACGTTCGCGGAGCGCAATCCGAACTCCACCCCGTAGGCCATGGACCCCACGATCAGCGCGCGCTTGGCGATTCCGTACGGGGCGTTCGTCTCCTCCGGGAATCCGTTCCACAGGTTCTCCTCCCGGAACGGAACCGGGGTCACCTTGGGATAGCTGCACACGGTACCCACCTGGATGAGCTTGCCGACCGAGTGCTCGCGCGCCGCCTCCAGGACGTTCATGCCCATGTTGAGCGTGTCGCGGAAGAAGGTGGCCGGATGATTCCGGTTGGCCCCGATGCCGCCGACCCGCGCGGCGAGGTGGAACACGTACTGCGGCGCGGAGGACAGAAGCCGCCGCGCGTTGCCAGGCTGTAGCAGATCGCACTCGCGCGAGGAAGGAGCCGTGACTTCGGCTCCTTCCTCGCGCAGGCGCTGAACCAGGTGCCGTCCGAGGAAGCCCGTTCCTCCCGTGACCACGACGTTCTTCCCCATCCACTGACTCATCGCTTCCGCCTCCCCGGTTGTACGGTGAATCGCTCGTCCGTTGCATCGGCGGCGGATCGCAGGGACTGGAGAGGAAAAGCAGCAAAACCCTGCAAAGGAGCCCCGCTTCCGGGGATTTGGGGCGACGCGGGCAGTTCTCCAGGGAGGCCCGGAACCAGTCCTAAAGATTCATGCGAAAAGGCACGAAAGGAACCGAGGAAGCCCGTTTGTCCGTCAACGGTGGCGAGTTCGGTGGCCTGGCCGGGATTGGAGTGGAAACTGTGTGTGGAATCGCCGGAATCGTGACCCGTCAGGGAAGCCCGGATCGGGACCTGCTGAGCCGGATGGCCGGCCGGATGGTCCACCGCGGTCCCGACGAAGAGGGACTGCACGTCGGGCCCGGCGTGGGCCTCGCGTTCCGGCGCCTGCGGATCATCGATCTGCACACGGGATCCCAACCCCAGACGAACGAAGACGGCCAGGTGCGGGTGGTCTTCAACGGCGAGATCTACAACCACCGCGAGCTCCGGGAGCGACTCCAGGCCCGAGGCCACACGTTCCGTTCGCAGTCGGATACCGAGGTCCTCGTCCATCTGTGGGAGGACCACGGGCCGGACCTGGTCCGGGAGTTGAACGGGATGTTCGCGTTCGCGATCTGGGACGAACGGCGGCGTCAGCTGTTCGTGGCGCGCGACCGCCTGGGGATCAAGCCCCTGCTCTGGACCGAGATCGAACACGGACTCGCGTTCGCGTCCGAGCTGGGTTGCCTGCTGGAAGTGGACGGCGGGGAGCGCGGTGTCGACTCCGTGGCGCTGCATCAGTACCTGTCCTGGGGCGCCGCCCCCGCGCCGCGCACCCTGCTGCAGGGCGTGCAGCGCCTCGAACCCGGTCACTCGCTCACCTGGCAGGACGGGTCGGTGTCCGTGAACCGCTACTGGCACCCGCTGGAGAGCGGGTCGGAGCCGCCGGCCTCGTATGCCGAGGGAAAGCGTCGCCTGCGCGAGTTGCTGGAGGACTCCGTCCGGCTGCGGCGCGTTTCGGATGTTCCGCTGGGTGCGTTCCTGTCCGGCGGCGTGGATTCCACGGCCATCGTGGGGGCTCTGTCCGCGACGGCCAGCGACGTCCGCACGTTCTCGATCGGCTTCACGGACGACCCCGTCTTTGACGAGACCCGCTGGGCGCGCGACGCCGCCGCGTTCCACGCCACCCGACACACCGAGGAATCGCTCACGGCCGAGGACATCCGGGCCCTGATCCCGGAGGTCCTGGACCTGATGGACGAACCGTTCGGCAGCTCGTCGCTTCTGCCCGCCTTTGCGGTCGCGCGGGAAACGCGGCGCCACGTCACGGTGGCCCTGTCCGGAGACGGCGCGGACGAGCTGTTCGCCGGCTACAACAAGTACCTCGGGGACTTCTATCTGCAGTGGTACGGACGAATCCCCGCGTCGATCCGCCGGTCGCTGATCGCTCCGGCGGTGAACGCACTGCCGGTGTCGCGCGACTCGCGGCTGGGCGAGTTCGGTCGCAAGGCCCGCCGCTTCCTGGAGGGTGTGGAAGGGGACGCCGCCGAACGGCACGACCGCTGGATGCGCTTCGCCTCGGCGGCGGAAGTCAGCGCGCTGCTCGGCGAGCCCGTCTCGAATCCGGGTCTCGAGAACGTGCGCGCGCTCCACCGGGACTGGGCGGCGCACGGTGGCGGAGATCCGCTCAACCGCGCGCTCTTCACGGACCTCTCGCTGGCCCTGCCCACCGACATGCTGCTCAAGGTGGATCACGCCAGCATGCTGAACTCGCTCGAAGTGCGGGTGCCGTTCCTCGATCACCGC
>BQJX01000418.1 GCA_021604925.1 Gemmatimonadota bacterium | reverse complement strand
CGGCGCCAAGCCGCCCGCCGGGTTCGTTCGTGACGGCGCGCGCCGCGGCGTGGTGGAAGGGATCTTCGCCATCGATCCGGAGAGCTGGATCGGTCGTCAGCTGACCGACCTGGGTCTGGAGATCGAGGACGGCGAACTGATCCTCCGCCGGGAAATCGCGGCCGAAGGCAAGGGCCGCGTCCGGGCCAACGGCCAGGCGATCTCGCTGCGCACGTTGGCGGAGGCGTCCGAGCTGCTCATCGACCTGCACGGCCAGCACGATCACCAGTCGCTGCTCCGTCCGTCGCGTCAGCTCCTGGCGCTGGATGAAGTGGGGGACCTGCTCTCCCGTACCGAGGCGTTCGGCCGGGACCTGGCCGCGTGGAAGCGCGCGCGGGCCGAGCGCGATGCGTGGTTGGAGGCCAGCCGCGAGGACCACGAGAAGCGCGAGTTGATGCGCCTGCAGCGGCAGGAACTCCGGGCCGCCGACGTGGAAGCGGGCGAACGCGATCAGTTGCTGGGCGAGCGCGGCCGGCTGGAGCAGGCCGAGTTCCTCCGCGCCACCGCCGCGCGGGTGGAGGACTCGCTGGTGGAATCGGAGACCGCAATCCAGCAGGAGCTGGCCGAGCTGGCGGAACTGGCGGAAACGGCGAGCACTCACGATCCGGCCTGGACCTCCGTGGCCGAGGGCCTCTCGCGACTCGCCATCGACGCGGCGGAACTCAGCCGCGAGTCCCGGTCACTGGGCGAGCGCGCCGTGGACGATCCCGAGCGGCTGTCCTGGTTGCGGGACCGCGTACGACTCATCGATGATCTGCTGCGCAAGTACGGACCGGAAGAAGCGGACCTTTTGGAGTTCCGGCGTCGCCTGGAAGCACAGGACTCGGACCCGGAGGCCCGGGAGCGGCAGCTGCAGGCTTTGGAGGAGCAGCTGCAATCGATCTCTGATAAACTCGTGAAGGATGGTCAGGCGCTCACTCGGAAACGAAAGCGGGCGGCCCGGGAGCTTTGCACGGCCGTCGAAGGATCGCTGCGAAACCTGGGAATGGACGGAACGCGGTTCCAGGTCCAGCTGCAGCCCCGGGAACGCGGCGAGGCTCTGCGCGGACAGGGCTCGGAGTTGCGCGCGGGGGCCAGCGGCCTGGAAGAAGCGGAGTTCCTGCTGGCCGCGAATCGGGGCGAGGCGCTTCGGCCGCTGCGCACAGTGGCTTCCGGCGGAGAGATCTCGCGCGTGATGCTGGCGCTGAAGTCCGTGGTGGGAGAGCGACGCGGGACCGCGACCATGGTGTTCGACGAGATCGATGCCGGGGTCGGCGGCACGGTGGGGGCCAAGGTGGCCGAGACCCTCACCGCAATCGCGTCCGGGCGGCAGGTGCTGTGCATCACTCACCTGGCGGCGATCGCGTCGGGAGCATCCACGCATCTTTGCGTTCGCAAGGACGACGTGGACGGCCGGACCACCACATCGGTGGTCCCGGTACAGGGTGAGGAGCGCGTGCTCGAGATCGCGCGCATGCTGGGGAGTTCGGACTCGGACGGGATCGCCGTGGATCACGCCCGGGAACTGCTGACGAAGGAGCGATCGTGAACCTACCGAACGTGCTTTCGCTGACCCGCGCCTCCCTGGCGATCCCGCTGTTCTTCGTTCTCCGCCAGGAGCGCCTGGATTGGGCGCTGGTCATTTTCGTGGCCGCGCTGGTCACCGATTTCCTGGACGGCCGGATCGCGCGCCGATGGAACCTGTCCACGGAGCTGGGGCGCGTCCTGGATCCCGTGGCCGACAAGATGCTGGTGGCCGGCGTGCTCGCGGCGTTGGTCCTGGTCGATCGGGTTCCTCGGGAGCTGGTGGTCGTGGTGGTCCTTCGCGATGCCCTGCTGGTGGCCTGGGCCTACGTCCGCTACCGGGGCGGCGCCGCCGTTCCAAGCGCGGCCCCGGCCGGAAAGGTGGCGTTTGCGCTGTTGGGCGCCTACCTGGTGGGCGTTGTGGTCGGCGTGCCCTGGCCCGGTTGGGTGGCACCGCTGGTCGGCGCCCTCTATGCGGTCTCCGGTGCCGCCTACGCTTCGAGACTTCCCGGCGTTTCCTTCGGGCGCGTCCTGAAGGAGGAATGATGATCCGTCCCACCCGGAAGGAGTTCCTCGCGCTGGCCAAGCCGGGGAAGCGTGTCCCCGTGATGCGCGAGATCTTTGCCGACACGGACACTCCGGTGTCCGCGTTCCTGAAGATCGGCACCGGTTCGCACGCGTTCCTGCTGGAGAGCGTGGAGAACGGGGAGAAGTGGTCCCGCTACTCCATCCTCGGCGCCGATCCCGCCGCGGTCTACTTCGTCCAGGACGGTCGGGTGGAACTGCGTCGGCCCGGGCGTGCGCCGCGGGTGATCCAGGGCGACGCGGACCCGCTGGTAGAGCTGGACCGCTGGCTCAAGGCCCAGCGCCCCGTGGACGTGGACGGCATTCCCCCGTTCTGGGGCGGCGCGGTCGGTTTTCTCGGCTACGACGCGGTCCGGTTCCTGGAGACCATCCCCGACGACACCGAAGATGATCTCCGCATCCCGGACGCCGTGTTCCTGCTCTTGGACACCGTGGTCGTGTTCGACAACCTGTCGCTGACCATGAAGGTGATTTCCAGCAAGCCGGCCGGCAAGGATCCCGCCAAGACCTGGGACGAGTGCAACGCCGAGATCGACGCGGTGATCGCGCGGCTGCAGGGACCGCTGCCCGCCACGCACGAGGCCGCACCGCGCACCGCACCCAAGAAGTTCAAGAGCACGTTCAGTCGGACCGGCTTCGAGAAGGCGGTGCGCCGGGCGAAGGAGTACATCCACTCGGGCGATGCGGTGCAGGTGGTCCTGTCGCAGCGCTTCGAGAAGCGGCTGGCGTGCGATCCGCTGGATCTGTACCGCGCGCTCCGCGTGGTGAACCCGTCCTCGTACATGTACTACCTCAAGATGGGAGAGCACCGGATCGTGGGGTCCTCGCCCGAGGTTCTGGTGCGCGTGACCGGAGATCGGGTGGAGGTGCGTCCGATTGCCGGTACGCGTCCCCGCGGCGCCACGCGCGCCGAAGACCTGGCGCTGGAGAAGGAACTTCTCCAGGACGAAAAGGAACGGGCCGAGCACGTGATGCTGGTGGATCTCGGTCGCAACGACCTGGGCCGCGTGTGCGATTTCCATAGCGTGGAACTGACCGAGTTCATGACGGTGGAGCGGTACTCGCACGTCATGCACATCGTGTCCAACGTGGTCGGAACCAAGCGCAAGGGCGTGACCAGTCTGGACGTCCTGCGGGCCACGTTCCCGGCCGGGACGGTCTCCGGCGCCCCCAAGGTGCGGGCCATGCAGATCATCGAGGAGCTGGAGAGCGTGCGACGCGGTACCTACGCGGGCGCGATCGGCTACCTGTCGTTCGACGGCAACCTGGACACCTGCATCGCCATCCGCACGGGTTACATCGAGGGTGACGTGTTGCGGATCGGGTCGGGTGCGGGGATCGTGGCGGACTCGGATCCCAGGTCGGAGTACCAGGAGACCATGAACAAGGCCGGGGCGCTGTTCGCCGCGGTCGAGGCCGCCGAGAAGCGCCGCCTCGAAGGGAGGGGCGG
>BQJX01000417.1 GCA_021604925.1 Gemmatimonadota bacterium | reverse complement strand
GCCGCCGGGCTGCCGCCTGGCCGGCCTGGTGGTGGGCTACGACTTCCGGATGGGCAAGGACCGCTCCGGGGGCTTCGAGGAGCTCTCGGCCATGGGCGCCCAGGAGGGCTTCTCGGTGGTGCGGGTGGACCCGGCCGAGGTGGAGGGGGCTCCGGTCTCGTCCACCCGGATCCGGGCGCTGGTGGCCGCCGGAAGCATGCCAGAGGCCACCGAGCTCCTCACCCGGCCCTATCTGATGATCGGCACCGTGGTGGCCGGGCGCGGTGTGGGGCGGACCCTTGATTTCCCCACCGCGAACGTCGATGTAGGGGATGAACGGAAACTCCTGCCGGAATTCGGCGTCTATGCCGTCCGGGTGCGGATTCTGGAGGATGGTCACTTCGTCCCCGGAAAGCCCCTTCCCGGGGTCCTGAACCGGGGGGTGCGTCCTACCTTCGGCCTCTCGGTTCCGGTCGTGGAAGTCCATTTGCCGGGCTTTGAGGGCGATCTGCTGGGCCGGGAGCTGGCGGTGGAGGTGGTGGAGCGGATCCGGTCGGAGGAGCGGTTCTCGTCTCCGGAGGAGCTGGCGCGACGGATCGCCGTGGATGTGGAGGAGGCCCGCAACCTCCTACGAAAGCGGGACTAAGCGGCGCCGAGAGGGTGTCGGGAGCGCCGGATTGCCCTTGTCGGGCCCCGGCAGACCTGATAGCTTTTCCGGCGATTGGAACTCGAAGAGAAATCAAAGGGCGCACCGCCAACGTGCGGGCCGCCGGGAGATCCCACAGAACATGACGCTGTCCAGGGACGACAAGACGGGCATTATCGACAAGCACCGTCTTCACGAAACAGACTCCGGTTCCCCTGAGGTCCAGATCGCTCTGCTCACGGAGCGGATCGTCTACCTCACGGACCACTTCAAGACCCACAAGAAGGATCACCATTCGCGCCGAGGCCTCCTCAAGCTGGTAGGCCGCCGCCGTCGCCTTCTCGACTACCTGAAGGCGAACAAGGTGGATCGGTACCGCGCGATCATTCAGGAACTGGGTCTCAGAAGGTAAGACTGAACTCGGACCGTCGCCTCGGCGGTTCGTTTCTTTTTGGGGGCCGTTCCTTCGGAGCGAGCCCCCAGAATGCCGTGGCTTCCAATGAGGGAAGTCCGGCGAGCAAGGCGCAATGCCGCACCGTCCGCGTGGACGGTTTCGAAAGGAATTCAATGCAAGTCAACAAGAGTGTGGAGATCGGCGGACGTACGATGTCGATCGAAACGGGTCGGATCGCAAAGCAGGCAGACGGCGCCGTTCTCATCCAGTACGGAGAGAGCGTCGTTCTGTGCACGGCCCAGGCGGCGGACAAGGGTGACCCTTCGCGGGGCTTCCTGCCGCTCACCGTCGATTACCGCGAAAAGTACTACGCGGCCGGCAAGATCCCGGGTGGGTTCTTCAAGCGCGAGGCGCGTCCTTCGGAAAAGGAAACGCTCAGCTCGCGTCAGATCGATCGCCCCATCCGCCCGCTGTTCGGCAAGGGTTGGGCGCGCGAGACGCAGGTCCTCTGTACAGTGCTGTCCGCGGATCAGGAGAACGACACCGACACGCTGGCCCTGATCGGCGCGTCCATGGCGCTGAGCATCTCGTCGATCCCGTTCGACGGGCCGGTGGGCGCTGTCCGCATTTCGTATGCGGAGGGTGAGTACATCCTGAACCCCACGTTCGAGCAGCGCGACGAGGCCGACCTGACCCTCACGGTCGCGGCCACCAAGGACGCCATCATCATGGTGGAAGGCGCCGCGCACGAGGTCTCCGAGGAGATCGTGGTGAACGGCATGGAGAAGGCGTTCCAGGCCATCCAGCCGATCATCCAGCTGCAGGAGCAGGTTCTCGGTGCGGGCGTGGCCAAGGACAAGGTCACGGAGTGGGAGACGCTGGAGCCCACCGACGAGATGAAGCAGGCCATGGCCGAGGCCGTCGCCGGCAAGCTCTCCGAGGCCAACAAGCTGCGGGGCAAGGCCGAGCGTGCCGCGGCCACCAAGGCCGTGCGCGACGAAGCTCTGGAGGCTCTCGCCAGCCGCTTCACCGGCGAGTCCGATGAGCGACTCCTGAAGGACGTCTTCGGCAGCCTGGCCAAGGATGACCTGCGGCAGATGGTGCTGCGGGACAAGGTCCGCGCCGACGGTCGTGGGCTCCGGGACATCCGCCAGATCACGTGTGAAGTGGGCGTGCTTCCGCGCGCGCACGGATCGGCGCTGTTCACCCGGGGCGAGACTCAGGCCCTGGTGGTCACCACGCTCGGTACCGGTTCGGACGAGCAGCGGGTCGAGGCGCTGGAAGGCTCCACCTGGAAGAGCTTCATGCTGCACTACAACTTCCCGCCGTACTCGGTCGGTGAAGTTCGCCGCATGTTCAGCACCAGTCGCCGCGAGATCGGCCACGGCAACCTGGCCGAGCGTGCCATCGAGCCGTGCGTCCCGGCCGAGGACCAGTTCCCGTACACGATTCGCGTTGTGTCCGAGGTGACCGAGTCCAACGGGTCGTCGTCGATGGCGTCGGTGTGTGGCGGTTCGCTCAGCCTCATGGATGCCGGAGTCACGATCAAGGCACCGGTCGCCGGAATCGCCATGGGCCTCATCGGCCAGGACGGCAACTACTGTGTGCTGTCGGACATCCTCGGTCTGGAGGATCACCTCGGTGACATGGACTTCAAGGTCACCGGAACCGCCGATGGCATCACGGCGCTGCAGATGGACAACAAGCTCGTCGGGATTCCGTTCTCGGTACTGAAGGATGCCCTGGAGCAGGCTCGCGAGGGTCGTCTCCACATCCTGGGCAAGATGGCCGAGGCCATCACCGCTCCGCGCACCGAGATGAGCAAGTGGGCGCCTCGGATCATCCGGATCATGATCGATCCGGAGAAGATCCGGGACATCATCGGACCGGGCGGCAAGATGATCCGGAAGATTTGCGCGGACACGGGAGCCACCGTGGACGTGGAGGACGACGGCAGCGTGAAGATCGCTTCCGTGGATCGCGATGCCGGCGAGGCCGCCATGACGATGATCCAGAACATCGTCCAGGATGCCGAGATGGGCGCCAACTACACCGGCCGCGTGCGGCGGATCGAGTCCTTCGGGGCTTTCGTTGAGATCCTGCCGGGCAAGGACGGACTGGTTCACATCTCCGAGCTCGATCGTGAGCGCGTGGAGAACGTGGAAGACGTGGTCCAGGAGGGCGACACGCTCACCGTCAAGGTGATCGATATCGACCCGAGCGGGAAGGTCCGTCTCTCGCGCAAGGCCGTCCTCATGGAGGAAGCCGGCGAAGAGTACGTGCCGTCCAAGCGTCCCAGCGGTGGTGGCGGCCGTGGCCGCGATCGCGATCGGGGTGGACGTCGTCCCGCCGGAGCCGGTCGCCGCTAGGCACCCAGCTCAGGTGGAAAGTACTGGAGCCCCTGGCCGTAACGGCTGGGGGCTTCTTGCGTTACGGGGGCGAATTGTTGCTTGGCTTCCGGGCCGGTGCAGGCTTCTTGCCCGACCGCTCGGCTACGGCCATCCATGGCCTTCGCCTCGCTCGGGGCTCCCGGCCCCTCCGGCCGTCCAGGCCTCCGGG
>BQJX01000416.1 GCA_021604925.1 Gemmatimonadota bacterium | reverse complement strand
AGTCTGGAGCGAAGCAACGAAACGTACTTCGGGCAGGGGAATCTGCGCGCGCTGGAAGAGGCCGACACCACCGGGATGACGGCGCACCAGCTGGCCGAGTACGAGTTCCAGATGGCGTGGGAGAACTTCAAGCTGGACCGTCCCGAAGAAGCGGAACGGCTGTTTGCCAGCAGCGCCCGCCGGCAACCGGGCCCGCGCGCCGAGTACTACCTGGGGGTCGCACAGCTTCGCATCGGCGAGCAGGCGAACTGCATCTCCGGGCACAGTCCCGAGAGCTGCCTCTTTCCGCTCGCGGGGGGCGGCATCCACGCGGACCCGGCCGGGGCGACCCGGGCGCTGGCCACGCTGTCCGGCGCCATCGACCAGGCATCCCTGCAGGTTCGCCCGCAGATCCGATGGTTCGTGAATCTGGCGGCCATGGCCAAGGGGGAGTGGCCCGGTTCGCTGCCGCCCACCGTGGTCATTTCACCGGAGGTCTTTGCATCCCCCTACGACGTGGGGCGGTTTCCCGACATCGGCAGCGAACTCGGCGTGGCGCCGCTGAACCTGGCCGGCGGCAGCGTGCTGGACGACTTCGATGGCGACGGGTTCCTCGACATCGTCACGTCCACGGCCGACATCCGCGGGCAGCTTCTCTTCTACCGGAACAATGGCGATGGCACGTTCACCGACCGAACCGAAGCCGCGGGATTGCTGGGGCAGCTGGGCGGTTTGAACGTGATCCATGGCGACTACGACGGCGACGGCCACCGGGACCTGCTGGTGCTGCGCGGCGGCTGGATGGGTACCTGGGGGCGGATTCCCAAGTCGCTGCTGCGCAACCGCGGCGACGGCACCTTCGTGGACGTCACCGAGCGCGCGGGTCTCAGCACCGACTACCCGTCGCAGACCGCGGCGTTCGCCGACTACGACCTGGATGGCGACCTGGACCTCTTTATTGGGAACGAGACGCCGCCGCCCGCCGCCAATCTGGACTGGCCGTGTCAGCTCTTCCGCAACGAGGGCGACGGCACGTTCGTGGACGTGACCGAAGAGGCCGGCGTGCAGAACGTGCGGCTCGCCAAGGCGTGCGCCTGGGGCGACTTCGACGGCGACCGCGATCCGGATCTGTACGTGTCCAACCAGTTCGATCTGAATCGCCTGTACCGCAACGAGGGCGACGGCACGTTCGTGGACGTGGCGCCCGAACTCGGCGTGGACGAGCCGCGGCTGAGTTTCCCCGTCTGGTTCTGGGACTACGACAACGACGGCGGGCTGGATCTGTTCGTGGCCGGCTACGGCGGGGACCTGGGCACGCTGGTTCGCAGTCAGCTGTTTCCGAACCCCAAGTTCGGACTCAACGCCCTCTACCGGAACGAGGGGGGCACGTTTCGCGATCTGGCCAAGGAATCGGGGCTGATCACCCAGACGCTGACCATGGGCGCCAACTTCGGGGATCTGGACAATGACGGCTGGCTGGACTTCTACCTGGGGACGGGCACTCCGGACTTCGACTCGCTGATGCCGGACGTGATGTACCGGAACGCGGGGGGGCGCACGTTCCAGGACGTGACCACGTCCGGCGGCTTCGGGAATGTGCAGAAGGGTCACGGGATCTCGTGGGGCGATCTCGACAACGACGGCGATCAGGACATTTACCTGCAGAGCGGCGGCATCTACGCCTACGACTCCTACTTCAACAGCCTGTTTCGCAACCCCGGCCACGGCAATCAGTGGATCACGCTGGAACTGGTGGGCGTGGAGTCGAACCGGGATGCGCTGGGCACGCGGATCCACGTTCGATTCCTGGAAGACGGCGAGGAGAGAAGCGTGTACCGGTGGGTGTGGCCGAGCGGCAGCTTCGGTGGAAGCAGCCTGCAGCAGGAGATCGGGCTCGGGAAGGCGGAGCGCATTCTCTCGGTGGACGTGTACTGGCCCAGGACGGATGCGACCCAGCGGTTCTCGAATCTCGACCTGAACGCGTTCTACCGCCTCACGGAGTCCTCCGACGCCGCGGAGAAACTGGACCGACGGGCGATCCGCCTCGGCTCGTAGTCCGCCACTACACCTCGCCTGCGTACCCGGTCTTCCACTTCGACAGGCGACGAGCCGTGAGTACCGCCAGCGCGTGTGTGAACTGGCGCATGTGCAGCAGATCATGCAGTCGCCAGGCCGCAATGAAGTCGCCGGCCCGGATCTCTCCGAAGACCGGATGGGTGACGGATCGCTCCAGGTCGTCCACCGACACGGTGCCGAGCCAGCGGCACGAGTCGGCACGTTCCGCCGCCCAGTCCAGGAACACGGCGCCGGGATCCATCTCGTTGTAGCGACGCTCCCGAACCCAGGTCTCGGGGTCCACGTTCAGTTCCAGCTCACCGCCCTCGATCGCCACCTTTGCGCGCGCACGGAAGTCCAGCACCTCTTCGTCGCGAAGGTGCGCCAGGATCTCCATCGGCGACCACTTCTCCGCGCTCTCGCGGGAACGCATGAGTTCCAGATCGGCGCCCTGGAACAGGTTGAGGAGCGCGGTGGGAAAGCGGGCGTGATCGTCGATCAGGTTACGCAGGGCAACGGCATCCATGGGACGCTCCTCTTCCGGGTCGGTGTGACTCATACGTTCGGAACGCGCACCGGCAGCGCCCCGGCGCACAGTTCGATCCGGAGCGTGTGCCGTTCCGTATCGATGACTTCCCCGTCGGCGTGAAACGGGAACCCCTCCTTCGACTCGAATTCGATGACGGTGCCCCGGTACATCTCCACCTTGGGATGGTCCGTGTGCACGCCCGAGATCGCCTTGGGCAGGGTGCGCAGGACACCCCAGCGCCCCATGGCGTTCACGGCGCACACGTCCAGGATCCCGTCCGCATTGGTGGCACCCGGCGTCAGGAGGAATCCGCCGCCCACGCGGGGGCCGTTGCCCACGCAGACCAGCAGCCGACGCTTCTCCAGGCGGCGACCGTCCACGGTCATGACCAGGTCCGGGCAGCGCAGCGAGGACAGTGCCTTCACCACCGCCACCAGGTACACGGCGAATCCCCGGATCCAGTGGATGCGCGTGCTCTCGATCGTGACCTGGGCTTCGAACCCGAGTCCCAGGCTGTTCACGAACCAGCGATCGTCGAACTTGCCGAGATCGATGCGGCTCTCGCGACTGCTGGCCAGCGCGGCGATGGCTTCGTCCAGGTCGGACGGGATCTGCAGGGCCATGGCGAGGTCGTTGCCGGTGCCCGCCGGCAGGAGGGCAAAGGTGGAGTCGCTGCCGGCAACGCCGTTCACGACCTCGTGCGCGGTTCCGTCACCACCGACCGCCACGATCCAGCGCGCCCCGGCGTGTGCCGCTTCGCGCGCCAGACGGGTGGCATCGCCGCTGCCGGACGTGACCTGGATGGAGCCGGTCAGGCCGTGCGCCGCGAGACGGGACTCCAGGTCCCGCGCGATGCTCTGGCTGGAACCGCGTCCGGCTTTCGGGTTGAGGATGTATACGTCGCCGCCCATGCAAACGAGCATGAACGAAAACGGCCGCGGAGTCCATGAGGACCCCGCGGCCGGAGGATCGAGCCTGCCGTGCGAAGACTGCGCCTACTTCTTGGCGAGTTCCT
>BQJX01000415.1 GCA_021604925.1 Gemmatimonadota bacterium | reverse complement strand
GATCCGCGGCGGGCCCCGTCCGGCCCGTCAGGGACTCAGGCCTTCGGGGTGCAGATCCTCGCGGGCAGCATGGTACGCGGCCAGGACCGATTCTTCCAGCCGAACCCGCATCTCCCGGTGAATGGGATGGGCGATGTCCTGGTAGGTGCCGTCCGGCCGCGTCCGGCTGGGCATGGCCACGAAGAGCCCCTGCTGGCCGCCGATGATGCGGAGCCCCCGTACCACGAACGAGTGGTCGAACGTGACGGTCACGTAGGCCTTGAGCTTCTCTTCTCCGCGGAGCGAGATCCGGATATCGGTGACGTCCATGGTCCGTCCTCCCTGGGCGGGAGCGGGGTGAGTTCCCCGGCGTCGCGATGTCTAAACCAGAGTGTTGGCGCGGACTACTTTCCACTTGTTGCTGCGGGACATCTTTTCGGCCATCTGATCCGCGTGTTCCGCGTTCGAGGCCAGGCCGAACACCGTGGGACCGCTGCCCGACATGAGGACTCCCACGGCACCGGCGGACTTCAGCTTTCGCTTGGCCTCCCGAACCACCGCGTGCTTGGGCAGCACCGCCTGTTCCAGATCGTTCCCCAGGTGGGCCGCCAGCAGTTCCACGCGTCCGGACGCCAGCGCAACCTTGACCATATTCGTGGAGGTCCCGGACCGAGTCAACTCGGCCGGCAGGTGGCCGTAGGCCCACTCCGAAGTGACCTTGAGCGCGGGAGTCACCAGGACGAGCTCGAACGGAACGGAGTGCTGGATCGGCTCCAGCGCCTCCCCGCGGCCCGTGGCAATGCAGGTTCCGCCGCGGAGGAAGAACGGGACGTCCGAACCGAGTTCCAGCCCCATCGTTTCCAGGTCCGACTGCGACAGGCCGAGTCCCCAGAGTTCATTCAACCCGCGAAGGACCGTGGCCGCGTTCGAACTGCCGCCGCCCAGGCCAGCCGCGATGGGGATCCGCTTGACGACCCGCAGATCCAGACCGTGCCGGACGCCCGTCTTCCTGGTGATGCTCTTGACCGCCTGGTAGGCCAGGTTGCCCTCGTCCTTGGGGGTGCCCTGGCCGCCGTGGAAGACGAACTTGCGCCCACCCGGGGTCAGGGTCACGGTGTCGTGCAGGGAGACATGGGTGAGGACGGTGCGGATGGCGTGGAACCCGTCGGCCCGCGGGCCGAGCACTTCCAGGTTCAGGTTGATCTTGGCGGGCGACTCCAGGACGAGTCGCTCCTTCGCCACCGCTGTTGCCGCCATGTGTGCCTACCCGAAATAGAGGAGGCCGACGATCGCGGCCGCCCAAGCCGCGACGCTCGTGAGCAACGCCCGATCCCGGAAGAGGATTTCCGAAGGATTCCCGCCGAGTTCGCGTTCGCGCACGAGAAACAGGTACCGGAAGAATCCATACACGACGAGGGGTACCGTGTAAACGAGTTTGTCCGTACCGAGCCGGCTCACGGTGTCCGGCCAGATCGTGTAGATCGAATATGCAAGGATGGCGCACGCGGAGACCATCGGGATGATCACGTCCAGGAGCGCCACCGAGTACTGCCCCAGGGCCGCGCGGTGCGACGAGGCGGAATCGTCCAGCAGCACGAGTTCGGAACGTCGCTTGCCGAAGCCCATCACGAGCGCCAGGAAGAACGTGCAAAGCAACAACCATTGCGATAGCTCGACGGAGGCGTCCAGATCGCGCAGGACCTCCACCCCGCCCGTCGCCCGCAACATGAAGCTGACGGAGATCGACATCACGTCGATGATGACGCCGCGCTTGAGCCACGCCGAATAGAGAATGTTCAGCGCCAGGAACGCCAGGATGGTGCCCCCGAAACGGGGACCGAGCTGGAACGCGGCCAGGGCCGCCGCCACCCAGAGGACCAGCGCCACGACCAGCGCGGTCCGCTTCTTGACCTGGCCGGACGCGATCGGGCGGGTGCGCTTGTCCGGATGCAGGCGATCCTTGTCCACGTCGAGCAGGTCGTTGAAGACATAGATCCCGCTGGAAGCGAGGCAGAAGACGGCAAAGGCCAGCAGCGCGGCCTGGAGGAACTGCGGATCGGAGAGCCGTCCCGCGAACACGATGCCCGCGAACACGACCACGTTCTTGATCCACTGCTTCGGACGCATGAGTGACAGCAATGCGGTCATCGCTCCCCCGTCTCCGATTCGGTCTCCATGCGGGTCAGGATCTCCCGGGTCTTCGATACGATCAGGTCGATCGCCACATCGTTGTGCCCGCCGCGCGGGATCACGAGATCCGCGTAGCGCTTGGACGGTTCCACGAACTGGAGTTGCATGGGTCGAACCGTCCCCTGGTACTGCTCCAGCACCGAGTGCACGGACCGCCCCCGCTCATGAATGTCGCGCAGGATCCGACGGACCAGCCGCTCGTCGGCCTCGCAGTCCACGTACAGCTTGATGTCCATGAGCGCCCGGACCTCGGGAACCGCGAGCACCTGGATCCCTTCCACGAAGATCACGTTGGCCGGGCCCACGGTCAGGGTCCGGTCCTCGCGCAGATGGCGCTCGTAGGAATAGATCGGCTGCTCCACGCTCTTTCCCGAGCGGAGTTCCTGGAGTTGTTGCACGAGCAACTCGTTCTCGAACGAGTCCGGATGGTCGTAGTTGAGCTTGCCGCGTTCTTCGAGCGTGAGCTCCGGCCGGTTCCGGTAGTAGGAATCGTGATGGAGGATCACGACCTTCCGCTTCACGAACTGCTCGGCCACCCGCAAGGCCACGGTGGTCTTCCCCGAACCGCTGCCGCCGGCAATGCCGATGATGATCGGGCGCACGTCCGCTCCTGCTAGGTCCGCGAGATCAGCCACACGCCCACGCAGATCACGAGCGTTCCGACAATCCTGGACAGGGTGACCGCCTCCTGGAAGAAGGCGCGGGAGAGAAACACCACGGCCACGTAGCCCATCGACAGCATGGGGTACGCGTAGCTCAGATCCGCCCGTGTCAGCACGATCAACCAGAGCGCCGCCGAGACGCCGTAGAACACGAACCCCAGGATGATGATGGGATTGGTGGCCGCGCTCCACAGCCGCGGAAGGACTTCGCGCGCTTCGTCCACGCGGTCCGGATTGGACGACATTCCTTGCTTCAACAGCAGCTGACCGCAGACGCCCAGCACCACGCACGTCAGGATGAGCAGGAAGTTCTTCACGTCCCCCCCGGGATCAGTAGGCTTCTTCTTGGAAGAGAAAGCGGAAGGCCGTGAGGATCACGATCTTCAGGTCCAGGGCCAGCGACCAGTTCTCCACGTACCAGATGTCGAAGCGCGTCCGATCCTCGATCGACGAGTCGCCGCGCAGCCCGTTCACCTGCGCCCAGCCGGTCAGCCCGGACTTCACGCCTTGCCGCTCCATGTAGCGCGGGATCGCCTCGCGAAACGACTCCACGAAGAACGGGCGCTCGGGGCGCGGTCCCACCAGCGACATCTCGCCCTTCAGCACGTTCCAGAGCTGCGGCAACTCGTCGAGGCTGGTCCGCCGCAGGATGCGTCCCATGCGGGTGGCCCGGTCGTCCCCCTTCCCGGTCCGCACGGGTCCGGTGCGGGTCTCCGCATCGATCGGCATGGAGCGGAACTTCCAGATGTCGAA
>BQJX01000414.1 GCA_021604925.1 Gemmatimonadota bacterium | reverse complement strand
AGTAGACGCCGCTGGGCACCGAGCGACCCAGCGAATCGCGCCCGTCCCACGTGGCGGTCCCCAGCAACTCCAGCACCAAGCGACCGGACGCGTCCAGGATCGACGCGGACACGGCGCCCTTTGGCAGTTGCAGGCGGGTGCTCGTTCGGAACGGGTTGGGAGATGCCAGGACCTGCGGCGAAGCCACGACCGGAGCATCGGTGGCCGCATCCAGAAGGAACAGCAGATCGAAGGCGCCCGACGCCGTCTCGGTGACGTTGTACTCGTTGTAGACCGAGTTGCCCTGTGCGCGCGCGCTCAGGGAGTAGGTTCCCGCGGGCAGTACCCCGGTCACCGAGAACGGCCAGGTCTCTTCGTTGCTCGGAATCACGAACAGGTGAAGACTGGAGCCGCCCACGCCCGGTTCCCGGAGCTCCACCTGGGTGCTTCCCTGCCCGCCTTCGGAGATCTCTCCGGTCAGCGTGTAGCCGGAGGCCTCCGTCAGGGTGAAGTAGACCAGGAACCGGCTATCGCCATGGCCGTTGGCGTATCCGGGCTCCAGATAGCCGGACTGCGACTCGGTGAAAAAGCTGCCCGAAGCGGAGATCGACACCTCGGACATGGAGGATTCCTGCTCACTCTCGGCGGAGGAGAATCCGTTCGAAACCGCAATGTCTGCAGCGACGGACTCGCCAAAGTAACCGGGTTCCAGGAATGTGACCGAATCGGACGGATGCCCGAACTCGCCCTGCCCGTTCGACGCATTTGCTTCGGCCACGACCGCGCGTGACTGAGCGGTCACGGACAGCGTGGATGCGGCAACTCCGGAGTTGAGAAGAAGGACGCCGCAGAGACTCGCGAGGGCTCTGAACATGACTCGTGCCTCCCGTTTGAAAGGAGTGGTCCACAAAATCTAGCCCAGGGGCCCTGGGAGTTCAAATGAATCCGGAAGCGCCGCGCCTTACCGCAGTTTCACCACCCGGGCACCGCGTCCGTTCTCCCCGGCCACATGCACAAAGTAGACGCCGGCCGGGAGAGATCGCCCGGCATCGTCACGGCCAGACCAGTGAACACTCCGTTCCCCGCTTTCGGCCCCCAGCGAGGACACACGACGCCCGAGAACATCGTGAATCAGGACGGCCGTGTCCCGCTCGAACGGCCGGTACGTCTGGATCTCCGCGCCCTCCCGAGTCACGGACGGCACCACAGTCAGCCGGTTCGCCGAGTCCCGGCGCGGCGACGAAACGGGCACCGGCGTGGCGGGAACGTTCGTGTTCCAGTCGCACCACCAGGTCATCTCAAGGATCGGAAACACGGTCTCCACGCCCGGCGCCCCTGGCTGCAGCAGGAACGACAGCGTGAACCCGTCCGTCCAGCTTCGGGATGCTCCGACGTTCTGGGTGACCACGACGTCGACGAACTCCATGGCATCCGTCGCCTGTTCGGGGCCCGGATCCACGGTCATCCACACTTCCGAAGTACCGATCAGGTTCCCGCCCGGCCCATCCAGCATCCGGACCGGAAAGACGAGCGTCACTCCCTCCGGGCCGTGAAACGGATCGGGCGGATACAGTTCCGGAAACCATCCGGCTCCAGCCGGCGCGATGTTCACGGAAAACGCAAGCTGGGTCGGATCGAACGGCGCAAAGTCCGTCCAGTTCAGCACGGCGCCGCCCACCGCACCGGTGAATGCCGTGTCCTGCGTCCACAGGAGGTCCAGGCTGGGCAGGAATCCCGCATCCGCGTTGGCGATTGCCAAGTCGAGTGCGTAGATCCCCTGGCTGCTGGCGGGATCCCACATCTCCACTTGAATGGGCGGGCTCGGTAGCGGCGGCGTGGATGCCGCTTCTGCATAGACCACGAACCCCGTGTCCTGTGATCCGTCGCCGCGAAGTCGGATTTCCCGAATCACGTGCGTGCCCTCGTTGTAGAAGATCACCGTCATCACCGTGATGTTCTCAAGGTCCACGTCCGCGAAGTCGCTGAACGGGACGGACGCCAAGCCCGAGGAAAGCCCGTAGCTCCCGGATGCGTCCAGGTCCAGATTCTCGTCGCGAAGGGCGATGGTCACGGTGGTCCCCGCCGTTCCTGTCCCGTCCACTTCGATGCGGTCCACCGTTCCGCCGACCGTGAGATCTGCGGAGTAGCCGAACTCGTAGCGGAGTTGCGCGGTCCCGTTGGCCGGGACCCAGGCGGTCATCTCGTCGTTGACCGTGGTTCCCGCGTTCAACTGCGCGCGCGCGACCTCCTGCGGCCCCCCCTGTCCACCCACACTACACTGCACGTTTCGGCTCTGCGCGGCGATGTGTCCGGCCAGGGGCGGTGGCACGATCTGCGTGTTGACCTCGCCCCCCGGTCCGGTCTGGACGACGTCGAAGCTGAGGATCTCGAAATCATCAATGCGGATGTTCGTGTCGGCGCGGGCCGACACGGGAGCGTCCAGCAGGGCGGTCGCAAGTAGGGCGATCCAGTATCTCCGGGCGCACATGGCGGTCTCCTCTCGATGGGAGCGGGGCGTCTTCTCCAGGACGACGCGATCTGCGCCGGGCCGGCTCCCAACGATGGGAACGCGGTGGCATGGGTCCAGAGGACATGCGCCGCGTCCCGGGCGAGGTGCTCGCACCGGGGCCGGAATCGGCGTTTCGAGGAGTATTCCCGCAGAAGCCTGGCCGCAGTCCCTCTGCCGTTAGGCTCCGCATTCGATCGTTTTGGGGTATCTTCCCGACCAAAGCATCCCGAACGCCGAAAGGAGAACCACGCATGCGAACCCGGATCGCGACCCTGGCCACGCCTCTCGGATTCCTGATTCCCGCGCTCGCCCGGGCCCAGGAGGCCGCGGACCCGGCGGCCGCGCAGGCCGCCAAGGGCGCGAGTTCCGTGAACCCGGTCGCGACCTGGTTGCGCGCCCACGTCCCGGAGCAACTGCACTCCGTGGTCCTCCTGCTGGAGCACTGGCAGTGGCTGGGCCTGCTGGCCCTGGCGCTGGTCGGAATCATCGTGGACCGCATCGTGAGCGTGGTGGTGTTCTCCACGGCGAGCCGGATCTTCCTCACCGTGATGCCGAAGAGCGACGTCTCCCTGGTGAAGAGCGCCCTGCGCCCGCTGGGAATCCTGGCGATGGCCATCGTGTGGCGAATCGGTCTCGGGGCGCTGGGACTGCCGGCGCCCGCGCAGCGCGCACTGGACGTGGCCGTGGGATTCGTCGCGGCCGCGGGGGCCGTGTGGGCCGCCTACCGGTTCATCGATATCCTCGCGGAGTTCTTCCGCGACAAGGCGGCCCAGACCGACACGCGCTACGACGATCTCCTGATCCCGCTGGTTCGCAAGTCGCTGAAGGTCTTTGTCGTGGCGTTCGGCCTGGTCTTCGTGGCCGACAATCTGAACGTGGACATCACCAGCCTGCTGGCCGGACTCGGCCTGGGTGGCCTGGCCTTCGCGCTCGCGGCGCAGGACACGGTAAAGAACCTGTTCGGCTCGCTGACGGTGCTGCTGGATCGCCCGTTCCAGGTGGGCGACTGGGTCGTGGTGGGCGCGGTGGAAGGCACGGTGGAAGAAGTGGGCTTTCGCAGCACGCGCATCCGCACCTTCTACAATTCGATGATCACCC
>BQJX01000413.1 GCA_021604925.1 Gemmatimonadota bacterium | reverse complement strand
GCAAAGAAGCGCGCCAGCGACTGCACGCGCTGCAGGTGATCCAGTTCGCGGGACAGCGTGGCGTTGGCACCGCGAAGCGCTTCGGACTGTTCCAGCACCATCCTGGCGAACCGTTGACGGTGCCGGTCCAGGCGATCGTTGGAAGCGCGCAGATCCGTCAGGAACTCGTCGGACTCATCGAGGAGTTGCTTGCGATCCAGCATGTCCGAGATCGTGGCGAGTACGTCCTCGCCGTCGGCGCCCCAGGGAATCGCGCCGCGGTTGGAATCGCCCGACGTGGAGAACACGAGAATGGAGCCGGGCGAGCGGCCGTCGGACGCGGCGTCGGCGATCCAGCGATCGAGATCGGGACACTCCTCGTCCAGGACGACCAGGTCGGCGGCGTTGACGTCGTCTTCGGAGGGAGAGGTGTAGAGGTGCAGATCCGCCTGCGGTCGGAGGAGTGGCGCCCAGGCGCCGGCGGAGGAACGTCGTTCGGTCCAGGGTGTGACTACCGCGACGCGCCCCCGGGTGCTCACGTGGAGTCCCCCCCCTGCCCCCCGCCTTCCTGAATGGCGCGCTGGAGAAGGTAGATGTACTTCGTGATCCGTTCCTGTTCCGGATCATTCAGCGACAGGAACTCGATCGCCAGGAACCAGCTGGACCGCGCGCCCGGAGAAGCGCGGCCCGCGTCCCGGATCACCTCGGACCGGACCTCGGCCGGCGGCATGCCGTCGGGAAGCTCGATCTGAAGATCCAGAAGCGACCCCTCCGGGTAGAGCTCGGGCGACTCCAGCAGCAGTCCGCCGCCGGAGAGGTTGACCGACACTCCCGACGAGGGCGGTCCGGGCGGCGGCGTGCCGGGCAACGGCGACCGCGGTTCGATGCGGATGGGAACGTTGGCGCCGAGGCGGAAGAAGCTCCGCCGCTGGACCCTCTGCAGCGAGTGATCCGGTCCCGAGATCAGGATCGTGGGAATGGGCCCGGGAAACCGATCCACGATCTCGCATTCGTACTCGAAGTGGGAACCGTCCGTGGCGAAGTGGACCTGGAGCTTCTGACCGGGGGGAATGGGCAGGATGGTTCCGCGAAACGAGGGTGCGTAGACCTTCAGACCGTCGGGCGAGCGCTCCAGGACCTTGGTAACGTAGGATCCCTCGAAGGCACCGGTCGGAATCGCGAGGAGTATCCGCTGATTCACAACGGGAATCGGCGCCGAGCCGCTGGCATCGTTCACGTGAGGTCGTCCTCCCTCTACCCTGTCATCCCTGCCCACACACTCACGCCCGCCAAGCTAGCAGGGGTCAGCCGCGTTCGTCAATCCGCTTGCCCGCGGACCGGCCGCCCGCTCCGTAGCCGGCCAGGCCACGTCGCCCCGAGCCCATCGCCACCAGTTCGGCGCCGATCTCGTCGCGCTGACGCTGGAGGATCTCCTCGGTTCCCTGATCGATCTCGAGAATGGACTCCAGCAGACGAGCGCGTGCGGTCCGATCGGACTCGGTCGCCGGCGGATCCGCCTGATCCAGTTCTTCGACCAGACGACGTCGCTCGACGAGAATCCGCTCCAGGCCGGCGGAGTCGCCATGCTGGGCGGCGCGCCGGAACTCGACGGCGAGCCCGTGGAATCGTTGCAGTCGGCTCAGGATCCGGGCGGCGGACGTCATGCTACCCCCGGAAGTTCAGTCCGAGGGATGCTTCCTTGGGACGCGCCGCTCCCGCGGGCATCTCTTCCCAGGCGGCCTGCAGGGTTTCCAGCACGCTGCGGGCGTCCGCGAGACCCACGTCCTTGGACGATGCGGCGCTCTCCTGGACGCGGTCGAGCACGAACAGGTACAGGTTCAGGAGCTTCTTCGAGAGATCCCCGGCATCGAAGTCCAGTGCCGACATCAAGCCACCCACGATCGTCTGGACCTTGGTCAGCGGCTCGTCGGCTCTCTGGCCCGCGGCCAACGCGGCCTCCGCCTCTCGCAGGCTACGCGCCGCCGTCGAGTACAGCTTCACGATGACGTCGCGCGGGTTGGCGGTGCCGACATTGATGGATCGGTACGCGTCGATCGAAGCGGACATGGATTCTCCGTTCCCGGTTTAGCGGTTGTTGCCCGACAGCGATCCCAGCTGCGCGGCAAGGAACTGGCTCTGACCCTGGAAGTTGCCCAGAGTGGATTCAAGGCCGGCGAAACGGCGCTCGAGTCGGGCGCGCCGAACTTCCAGTTGCTCCTGCTTGAGCACGAGGTCCCGCGCATACTGGTCCAGCAGCGACTGGATGGAGCTCTCCATCCGGGCGAGGGTTCCGTCGGCGGTGTCGGTGATGCGGAGCAGATCGCGGGTCGCGGAGCGCCCCACACCCTCCGTGAAGTTGGCCGTGATCGTAGTGGGAATGGTCGTGCCGTCGCTGGTGACCCGGAAGGAGAGACCGCCCAGCTCCTCGACGTCGTCGTCGAGCTTGAGTACGCGACCGTTCCCCGACGCGGTGATTCCGGCGATGGTGCCGGCCACGTCCACGCCCTCGGCCTTGACGTTCATCACACTGCCGAAGCCGAAGTCCGTGCCGAAGTCCGTCCCGGCGTTCAGCAGTTGCATGGACGACGCCGAGCCGTACTTGGTCGTGCTGAGTTCCAGCGCCCCGGTCGTACCTGAGCCCGGCACCCAGCTCGCGCGGATGCCCAGCGCTCCGAGCTCCTCGCTCTGATCCACGGCGGCCACGATGGCCTGCGCCAGCTTGGTGCCGTTCGTGTACGTTCCGTGCGCCAGCTTGACGTCCTCGGAACGGACGCCGTCGACCGAGATCTGGAACGTGTCGTTGGTGGCGTCCACCACGAACCCGGCTCCGAGATCGATCTCGCTTCCGGTCAGCGTGGCGCGCGCCGCCGCCTGGGTGACGATCAGCTCGAACGATCGGTTCCCGAGATCCAGCCCGTCGGGAGCCTGGAGCCACTCCACGCCCGCCGTGTCAAAGCCCGCGTTCGCCCGGAAGAGATTCGCGACGCCGTCGTAGTCCTCTTCCAGCGACTCCGAGAACTTGCCCTCGTCGAAGGAGAGCGTTCCGTCGGAACCGGCCGTGATCCCCACGCCGGCCAGCGTGGTGAAGGTGGCGTCCGAGAGCCCGGCGACCGGTCCCAGCAGCTTGGACCGGATCTGGCTGGTGATCGAGATCAAGGTGGAGCTGCCCATGAGGACCGGACGGCCGCCGACGTCCGCGTCGAACGAGAACTGCGAGTTCTTGAACTCGATGACCGCATTGAAGCGATCCACGAACTCCGTCACGCGTTTGGCGAGCCCTTCCTCGTCGCGGGCGATCGTGACCTGCGTGCTGTCCCCCTCGGCGTGCGTCTTCCGCGCGGTCACGTCCACGCCGTCCAGGATGTCGGTGAACGTGTTGGTGGACGAGTGGACCTGGAGTCCGCCCTCGCCGCCGAACTCCACGATGGCGTCCTGGCCGGTGCGAGGCGAATAGACGGTGAAATCCGGGGTCGTTCCCCCGCTGAGGCCGGTGCCGTCCGCCACGAAGGCGCTCGCGGCTCCCGTGTCCTGGGCGGTGATGACCAGATGATAGGTGTTCGCGCCGGCGGACTCGGAGCGGATGAGCGACGCATTGACCCCGAGGTCGG
>BQJX01000412.1 GCA_021604925.1 Gemmatimonadota bacterium | reverse complement strand
ATGGTGCTGAGCGCACCCACGCGGATTCGACCGTCCTCCTCGCCGATGCCGCCGATCTCGTCGTGCAGGCGCGAGAGATCCAGCCATCGCCGGCCCGTTTCCACTCCGGCGTTCACGCCCACCATCACATCGGTGCCGCCGGCGATCGGTCGCCAGTCCTCGTCGGGGCGATCCGCCAAAAAGCGCAGCGCTTCGCTCAGCGTGGCGGGCGTGGCCACTTCGGCACCGGTGAGCAGGGTCACGCCGCGCCCCCGGGTCTCGGCTCGTCTTCGTCCGGCGCCAGCGCGCGCCCGGCTCGTTGCACCGCGTCCACGATCCGCACGTAGCCCGTGCAGCGACAGATGTTGCCGGCCAGGACCTCGCGGACGGTGGCGTCGTCCAGCGCGCCGCCGTGTTCGAGATGATCCACGGCCATCATCAGCATCCCCGGCGTGCAGATTCCGCACTGGGCGCCGCCGGTTTCCAGGAACTGGTGCTGCAGCTCGTGCAGCACGTCGTCGGTGGCGAGCCCCTCGACCGTCTGCACGGTGGTGCCCGCGGCCTGCGCGGCCGGAACCAGGCAGGACATGGCCACCTCTCCGTCGATGCGGACCGTGCACGCACCGCACTCGCCTTCGCCGCAGCCGTACTTGGTTCCCGTGAACCCCAGGTCGTCGCGCAGGACATCCAGCAGACGCTTCAGCGGGGGCACGTCCACTTCCACCGGCAGTCCGTTCACGGTCATCGGGATTTTCATGGGCGCGACTCCGGGGTCGGGGCGGAACCCGCGCGACCCGCTTCCAGTGCGGACAGCACGCGCTCGGCCGTGGCCGGGATCTCGCGGACGTGAATCCCCAGCGCGTGGCGCAGCGCGTTCGCGATCGCCGGCGCCGGACCATCCATGGGCAGTTCGCCGATTCCCTTGGCCCCGTGCGGAGCGCGGTCGTGCGGATGTTCGAGGAAGTGCACGCGGATCGGCGGCGTGTCGGGAAACGTGGGAACGATGTAGTCGGTCATGGTGGCGTTGCGCATGCGACCCTTCTCCCACTGAACGTTCTCCAGGAGCGCCCACCCGATTCCCTGGGTCACGCCGCCCTCGATCTGCCCGGAAGCGAGCACCGGATTCAGCACCCGACCCACTTCCTGCACCGCGGTGAAGTCGAGCACCTGCGTTTCGCCGGTGAGCGTGTCCACTTCCAGCGCGGCCACGTAGCAGGCCCACGCGTAGGTGGCGTACGCGTCGCCGCGGTAGTGTTCTTCGTCCCAGTGGATTCCCGGCGGCGCCTGGTACTGAACGATGTGTTCCAGCGGGCCCTCGCCCGCCTGGCGCGCGATTTCCGCGCAGAACTCGTCGGACGTGGGGAGCGCGCGGCCCGCCGCCGCTTCCACCTTGGCTCGGAACTCCTGCCCGGCGCGCAGCAGCAGCCCGCCGATCACCATGCTGGTGCGCGACGCCACGGTGGGACCGGAGTTCGGCGCCACGGCCGTGTCCGGGTCCACGCTGCGGATCCGGTCCACCGGCAGACCCAGCCCGTCCGCCGCGGCCTGCGCCAGCACGGTCCGCGTTCCCTGACCGATTTCGGTCTGCGCCGAGAGCACCAGCACGGTCCCGTCCGGAAGGCCGGCCAGTCCCGCGCGGGAGGCCAGGGTGACCTCGCCGCTGCCGGTGAAGCCCGCGCCGTGGTGAAACAGCGCCAGCCCGATGCCGCGTCGCTGGAAGCGGAACGCGCCTTCCCGGCGGGCCGCCTGCGCGTTGAACGCATCGAACGCCGCGCGACGTTCCTCGAACCCGGACTCCTTCAGTGCGCGATCCAGCACCGCTTCTGCCGCGATGTCCTGACCGAGGTCCTGCCCGGTGGCGAGCGTTCCGCCGGGGCGGAGCAGATTGCGGCGACGGAACTCCACTCCGCTCAAACCCACGCGCTCCGCGCACTCCTCCAGGTGGGTCTCCAGCGCAAAGATGGTCTGGGGCGCCCCGAATCCGCGGAACGCGCCGTGCGGCGGGAAGTTCGTGGCCACGGCACGCGCCAGCACGCGCGCGTTCGGCACGTCGTACGGGCCGGTGGCGTGCAGCGCGCCGCGCGACAGGACCACCGGACTCAACGTGCAATACGCGCCGGCGTCCAGCAACACGTCCACGTCCATGCTCACAATGCGGCCGTCGCGCGTGAGGCCGGTGCGGTGCGTGACCCGACCCGGGTGCCGCTTGGTCGTGGCGCGCATGTCCTCGGCGCGGTCGTACACGATCCGGACCGGGTGTCCGGCCGCGCGCGACAGCAGCGCGGCGTGCGCCGCCAGCAGGGTGGGGTACTCCTCCTTCCCGCCAAAGCCGCCGCCCGTCGCCATCTGGATGACGCGGATTCGATCCTCCGGCTCATCCAGCAGGGCGCCCAGGCTGCCCACGATGTAGTACGGGCACTGCAGCGATCCGCGGAGCACGAGCCCTGCCTCCGTCCACTCGGCCTGCATCCCCTGCGGCTCGATGTAGACATGCTCCTGCGACCCGAACCGGTAGGTGCCCTCCACGATCAGGTCCGCGCGGTCGGCGGCGTCCGGATCGCCCTTCCTGATCTCGATGCGCTTGAACACCTCGGCGCCGGCCGCGAGCGCCGCTTCGGCGTCCAGCGTGGCGGGCAACGGTTCCACCTGCACGGTCAGAGCGGCCGCGGCCCGCGCCGCCAGCTCGCGACTGGGCGCGGCCACCAGCGCCACGGGCTCTTCGGCGTGGTGGATTTCCCGGGCGGCCAGCGCGGGTTGGTCTTCCTTCAGAAGAGGGATCACGTTCCGGCCAGGAATGTCGGCGGCCGTGACCACGACCACTTCGTCCCAGGGAAAGGCGGGATTTCGATCGATGGAGGCGATGCGGCCCCGCGGCACGTCGGATCGAACGGTGGCGCCGAACCACACGCCCTCCGTGGGGAGATCGTCCACGTAAACGGCTTCGCCCGTGAGCTTCTCGATCCCCTCGATCCGTGGGACGTCCGTCCCGATCGCGCGCTCCGCCATCGTCACTCCCCCGCAGTGGTCGCCCATTGTCCGGCACGCAGCGAACCACGACAAGAGCACTTACTGGAGAAGCGTGACTTTCGCGGTGCGGGTTCCGTCGGAACTCGACAGGCGCACGAAGTAGACGCCCGAACCCGACGGACGCCCGCCGGCGTCGCGGCCGTCCCAGCGGAGCTGATGCGCTCCCGCCTCGCGATGGGCGGTCGGCCAGTCACGCACGAGACGACCGGCAACGTCGTGGATGGAGATCGTGACGACGGACGCGCGGAGAAGGGAGAACGCCACAGTCGCCTCGTCGCGGAACGGGTTGGGCTGGGGCGGCATGAGCGCGAACGAAGCGGGCGACGCCGCCGACACCAACGAGGTGGGCACACACTGCAAGGGCAGCGCGGTCACGCCGTCGGAGAACTCGGCGGACCACAGCAGGCCGTTGCCGATGGTCAGCGATTGGGGCACCGACCCGTGGTCCAGGTTTCCGAGCGCCACGGGGGCGCCCGGATCGGAGAGATCAAAGACCATGGTGTTGAACCCCGACGCATACGCGTGGGTGCCGGCCGCGGCGACCCTCCAGTACGAGCCGGGCACCGTGCTCCGCAGCGTCATGGCGGCCG
>BQJX01000411.1 GCA_021604925.1 Gemmatimonadota bacterium | reverse complement strand
CCGGCCCAGGTCCGGCGCGATCTCCACACGGAAGTCGTACAGCGACAGGGGCGGCAGCGCGGCCCGGGTTCGGGGATTCTCCGTTCGGATCAGCAGTCCGCCGGCGAACGCGACCGGCCTCCCGTGCGCGCTGCGGATTCGCCCGTCCGACACCTCGATCCGAAGGTCGATCGCGCCGTCCGTGGAGAACGAATAGAGCGGCGCTTCCAGACCGGAACCGTGGACGGCGATCTCCGGGACGGGCCGCCGGGCGTCCACGACGGAGAATCCGAGATTCTGCAGATGACTCTCATTCAGCGAAAACGTCGCCTGGGCGCCCGTGACCTGGTACTCGGCAGCGAGCGCGGGGAGCGAAGAAGCGGACAGCAGGGTGGTCAATAGCGCGGCGGCGAGCGGACGCATGGGTTCTCCGGGATCTGACGGGTGAATAGACGGCCTCCACCACCATCATGTCAGATTGGGAGGCCTGCCCGCAAGGTGGCTGGAAGGGACCGGATTCCGCCGCTGAGGGCACCTGCCGGGGTCCGGATCAGGCCCGGCCGGCGGCCTCGCGCTTGCGGAGTTCCTCGGCGGCCAGTTCCCGGCGCAGGATCTTGAGCACGCTCGACTTGGGCAGGTCGGTCCGGAACTCGATCTCCCGCGGGACCTTGTACGCCGCCAGCTCTTTCCGGCAGAACGCCTCCAACTCGGCCCCCGTGGCCTTCTTTCCGGGGTGCAGCACCACGAACGACTTCACGGACTCGCCCACCCGCGCGTCCGGCACTCCAATGGTGGCGCACTCGAGCACGCTGGGATGATCCATGAGGACTCCGTCCACCTCGTCCGGATAGACGTTGTAGCCGCCCACCACAATCATCTCCTTCTGGCGTCCCACGATCCGGAAGTAGCCGTGCTCGTCCATGGTGGCCAGGTCGCCGGTGTGGAGCCACCCGTCGCGGATGGTGGTGGCGGTCGCGTCCGGCCGATTCCAGTAGCCACGCATCACCTGCGGTCCCCGGATCAGCAGCTCGCCGGGTTCGCCGTTCGGCACGTCGGTTTCGTTGTCGTTGGCGGAAACGATGCGGCAGTCCGTGTCCGGCAACGGCAGGCCAATGTGGCCGATCCGCCGCGGACCCACCGTGGGGTTCACGTGCGTGACGGGCGACGCTTCGGTCAACCCGTAGCCCTCCACGAGCGTGCCGCCCGTCAGCTCCTCGAAGCGACGCAGCGTGTCCTCCGCCAGCGGCGCGGACCCGGACACGCAGATCTTCAGCGAGCCGACGTTCAGCTTGTGGACATGAGGGTGCGCGTTGATCCCGTTCACCATGGCCGGCACGATGGGGAAGACGGAAACGCGGTACTTGTTGATCGAATCGATCATGCGACGGAGCTCGCGCGGGTTCGGCAGCAACACCATCTCCGCCCCGATGGACACGGCCAGGTTCATGGCCACGCTCAGTCCGAACACGTGGAAGAACGGAAGCGCGCCCAGGAACACCTCGTTGCCCGGTTCCAGATTCGGCAGCCAGGCGGAGAGCTGCTGGACCTGGTGGGACAGGTTGGCGTGCGTGAGCATGGCGCCCTTCGAGACGCCGGTGGTACCGCCGGTGTACTGAAGCGCGGCCAGATCTTCCATGGTGACGGCATCGCGGCTGCCGGTGGTCGGTTCGGGGGCCGCGCCCGTGGCCGGTCGGGCGCTGGACGCGGCCAGCATGGCGCGAAACCGGCGGATGCAGGGCTCGTTCGGAACGTCGGCGATCAGGTGGGCCTTGCGCAGCTTGAAGGGCGCCAGCAGGTTCAGGGGGAAACGCAGGTACTCCGGAATCGATGCGATCACCCATTCGCGCACCGGCAGCTGATCGCGGATCGCCTGGATCCTGTCCGCAAACAGGAAGTCCGCGGTCACGGCCACCCGGCACTCCGCGTCGTTCCACTGGTGGATCAGCTCGCGGGGGGTGTACATCGGATTGGTCATCACGGCCACGGCGCCGGCCCGCAGCGTCCCGTAGAACGCGATTACCGTCTGGGGCAGGTTGGGCAGCTGGATCGCGACCCGGTCGCCTTTGACCACGCCCAGATCCCGCAGCGCGTTCGCGAACTGGTCCACCTGTTCGTCGAGCTCCGCGTAGGTGAGCGTGGCGTTCATGAAGCGGATCGCGGTGCGATTCGGAAACCGGGACGTGGACTCGCGGAGGAACTCCGGAAGCGTGGTGGCCTGGAAGGCGACGGACGGCGGAACGCCCGGATCGTAGCCCGCGTGCCACACTCTCTGGTCCATGATTCCTCCGCGTTCCGGTGAGTTCTCCCCGGGATATCGGCAGCCCGCCCGCGGGGCTGAACCGGTCCGCCTAGCCCTCCGGGGCGATCTCGGCCGTGTCGGGGGGCGCGCCCGGCTCTTCGGGCTCCAGGAAGCGCACCAGACCGGCGTAACGAGGGTCCACCCCGAAATCGAACTTCGCGAAGAACGAGGGGCGGAAGAACCCCGTGGATACCACCTTCACCCCCTGGACGCGCATGCGTTCCAGGAATTCCGAGAGGAGCGTGGAGCCGATCGCCCGTCCGCGGCGCCGCCGACTCACGACCACCCATTCCAGGATCACGTAGGAAGGGCTCATCCTGCGGTAGATCAGCCCGCCGATGATCCGGCCGCGGGCCTCCGTCACCACCAGCAGGTCGTGGTCTCCGTCGCCGTACACGCGTCGGAAGTTGGACGCGCGGAAGACGCGGTACAGGGCGCTGGTCTCGTTCGGGTTGGCGGGGCGACGAATGCGGAAGATCTCTCCCGTCGGATCCCGGTGCTCCACTTCCACGCCGGCGGCGGCGGCGCCTTCGGCGTCTTCCTCGCGGACGAGCACCGCGCGCGCTCCCGGATTCACATGGGGATAGAGCATTCGCGCCAGGAAGAACTCCTCGCGCGCGTCCAGCGGGAACGTCTCCCGCAACGCCGCCACGTTGGGACGCCATGCCTCGCCCGCATCGCGACGGGCGAGACTGTCGGTAATGATGCGCTCGAACGCGCGCACGAACTCCCCTTCGCTGCCGCGGAAGACCGTGTACCGGAACAGTTGCAGTCTGGATCCGGGCCGCTCCGCCTCGAGCTCCGCAAGTCCGTACGCACCCTCGATCTGATCCAGGGTGGCCGCCTGCGCCTCCAGTGTGGCGCCCGGATTGAGCTGGGACCATCGACGGTAGCGACGGGCCGCGTGGCGAATGCGGCCCGGCAGGAACCCGCGCCGCCGGACGGACGAGACAAAGCGAAGAGCCGCGGTGCTCAGCTGCATCGCGGGGTCGTCGGTGGTGGGCGGGTCGGAGTCCAGCGCGTCGTCCGTGGAGAGTTCGCTCTCGAGCATGGCGATGCCGTCGGCCTCGCCCAGGACTTCCAGGGCCGCGGACAGCATGAGCGGCCACTCCGGTTGCAGGTCCGCGTCGGCGTAGCGCTGCATGAGCGGCTGGAGGATGCCGTCGTGGACCGAAGCCAGCACGTCGGTCAGCCGCTGGCACTCCACCCGATCCGCGATGGAGACGAGGCGACCGCCCACCTGCCAGTCGTGGGCCGGCAGGACCACCTTGTTGGCCGACGGGTGCGCCAGCGTGACCTGCTTGCCCGTGCGCTTCCAGAAGTCCAC
>BQJX01000410.1 GCA_021604925.1 Gemmatimonadota bacterium | reverse complement strand
CCCCAGGGCGGGCGGGCCGCGGTGGACGAGGCCCAGGTGACGGAACGCGACTGCGTGGTCGGCATTGCGGCCAGCCGCCGGACGCCGTATGTGCGCGGCGGTCTGGTGCGGGCCCGGGAACTGGGGGCGTTCACCGCGTTGGTCACGTGCAACCCGGCGCTCCGTGAGGCCGGCAGCGGGGCGGACCAGGAGGCGGACGTGGTGATCGCCCCCGTGGTGGGTCCCGAGGTGATCACCGGGTCCACCCGGATGAAGGCCGGAACCGCCCAGAAACTCGTGCTGAACATGATCACCACCGCCGCCATGGTGCGGCGCGGCAAGACCTACGGCAATCTCATGGTGGACCTTCGGACCGGGAGCGCCAAGCTGGTGGAGCGCAGCCGGCGCATCGTGATGCGCGTGACCGGTCTCGACTACGATGCGGCCGCGGAACTGCTCGAGCGCGCGGACGGGCACGTGAAGGTGGCGTTGGTCATGCACCTTCGCGGGGTCGACGCCGCGGATGCCCGCGCTCGCCTGGATGCGGGCGGCGGCTTCGTCCGCGCCGCGCTGGAGCCGGACGCGTGAATCTGGCGCCCATCGACCTCTGGATCATCGCCGTGTACGTGGCCCTCATGCTCGGCATCGGCGTGGCCCTGTCGCGCCGGGCCTCGCGGAGCGTCAGCGATTTCTTCCTGACCGGACGATCGCTGCCGTGGTGGATTGCCGGCACATCCATGGTGGCGACCACGTTTGCCGCCGACACGCCGCTGGTCGTGACCAGCTACGTGCGCCAGGGCGGCATCGGATCCAACTGGATCTGGTTCAACTTCGCGATCAGCCATCTCCTGACCACGTTCTTCCTGGCGGCGCTCTGGCGTCGCGCCCGCGTCTCCACGGACGTCGAGTTCATCGCCCTGCGCTACTCCGGGCGAGCGGCGTCCTCGCTGCGCGCGTTCAAGGGGATCTTCTACGCGTTCGTCACGAACTCGGTGGTGATGGGCTGGGTCATCCTGGCCATGTCCACGATCATCGTGGAGGTCTTCGAACTGCCGGAGATCGTCCGGGTGTTCGGGTACGAGTTCTCATCCAAGGGGATCGCCATTGTCGGCGGACTCTCCATCGCCGTGATCTATGCGAGTCTTTCCGGGCTCTGGGGTGTGGTGGTCACCGACATCCTGCAGTTCGGCACCGCCATGCTGGGCTCCATCGTGCTGGTGGTGGCGTGCGTGCGCTCGCGCGGCGGCCTGGGCGAACTGGCCGAGCAGCTGCGCACCGTCGTGGCCGAGAACGGCCTCCCGGCCACCGAGATGACGCCCTTCCACCTGGCGGGCTTCGACCTCGGCAACCCGGCGTTTGCCGCCGCATTCTGGGGATTCATGGTGGCCGTCACGATCCAGTGGTGGTCGTGGAAGTACTCGGACGGCGGGGGAGTGTTGATCCAGCGGATGAGCGCCTGCCGGTCCGAGCGCGACTCGGTCCTGGCCATGCTGTGGTTCACGTTCGCGAACTACGTGCTGCGCCCCTGGCCGTGGTTCCTGGTGGCGTTGGTGTCGCTGCTCGTGTTCCCCGAGCTCACGGATCACAAGGCCGCCTACCCCATGATGATGCGCGAGTTCCTGGGGCCGGGATGGCTGGGCCTGATGCTGGCCGCCATGCTCGCCGCGTTCATGTCCACGATCGATACGCACATGAACCTGGCCAGCTCCTACTTCGTGGTGGATCTCTGGGGTCCGTTGCGCCGCGGGAAGATGACCGAGCGCGAAGGGATCTTCGTGGCGCGGGCGTCCGGCGTGTTCTTCCTGGTGCTGGGCGGCGTCATCGCCATGTTCAACGACTCCATCAGCTTCCTCTTCGAGCTGCTGTTGCGGCTGGTGGCGGGGGCCGGTGCGGTCTTCCTGGTTCGGTGGTTCTGGTGGCGTATCAACGCATGGTCCGAGCTGTCGGCCATGGTGGCTTCCCTGATCGTGGCCACATTCCTGACCCTGTCGAACGCCCACGGATGGATCGGGCACACGTTCAGCACGCCCGAGGTGTTCGTGATCAACGTGCTGCTCTCGGCCTCGGTCTGGCTGACGGTGGCGCTCACGACCGCTCCGGATGATCCCGACCACCTCCGGGCGTTCGTCCGACGCGTCCGGCCGATGGGCGCCTGGGGCGAGTACCGGTCGGCCGCGTCGGCGCCGACCGGCCAGGGGATTCGCCAGCGGCTCGCCCTGTGGGCGGTGGCGGTGGTGGGCCTCTACGGATGCCTCTTCGGGGTCGGAAAGCTGTTCCTGGGCGAGCCGGTGCTCGGCGGGCTCTTGACCGTGGTGGGCGTTGCGGCGACGATCCACGTGGGGCTGCGGGTTTCCCGTTCCACGGACCTGGGAGACCACCCCACGGAGGCAGACTCGTGATCGACCCCCGGACCCTGCAGGACAAGCCGTCGCTCACGATCGTGGGTCTGATGTCCGGCACGTCGATGGACGGCATCGATGCCGTGGTGACGGAAATCTCGGGGCCCGCGGACGCCCCGGTCTTCCGCCAGCTCGGATTCGTGACCGTGCCCTACAAGGACAAGCTGCGCGCCGCCCTGCGCGATGTCTCCGGCGGCGAAGTCCGCTCCGCCGGCGACCTGTGCGCGTTGGATCATGCGGTCGGCGATGCGTTCGGCCAGGCGGCGCTGGCGGCGCTTCGGGCCGCCGACATTCCGGCGGATCGGGTGGACCTGGTGGGGAGCCACGGGCAGACGGTGTTCCACGACGCCAGCCGCTCGGAGACGTGGCAGATCGGCGAGGCGTCGCGCATCGCCGCGGCCGTGGGGGCGCCCGTCGTCTCCGATTTCCGACGCGCGGATCAGGCCGCCGGCGGACAGGGAGCACCGCTGGTTCCGCTCTTCGACGCGCTGGTCTTTCGCCACCCGAAGCGCGGGCGCGCCCTGGTCAACATCGGGGGAATCGCGAACGTCACCGTGCTCCCGGCGGGACGCGGTCGCGAGGGGATCTTCGCGTTCGATACGGGCCCCGGCAACGTGCTCATCGACGAGTTCCTGATGCACGCCACCAGCGGCCGGGTCGCCTACGATGCCGACGGGAAGCTGGCCGCTGCCGGCACCGTGGACGAGGACCTGCTCGCCGCCTACCTGGAGCATCCCTACTTCTACGAGAAGCCGCCCAAGTCGACCGGCCGCGAGGTCTTCGGTGCCGGTTTCGTGGCGCTGACGCTGGGGGAATGGGGCCGACGCGGCGATCGGATCGAGGACGCCACGGCCACGCTCACGGATTTCACCGCGCTCTCGATTGCGGGGTCGATTCGGGAATACGTGCAGACCGTGGCCGCGGTGGAAGAGGTCCTGGTGTCGGGCGGCGGTTCGCACAACCAGACCCTGATGAAGCGGATTACGGAAGAGCTGGACGACCTCACCGTGGCGCCGTTGGAGTCGGTCGGGTTCTCATCGGATGCCAAGGAGGCGTTGGCGTTCGCACTGCTGGCGCGGGAGACGATCTTCGGCCGCGCCGGCAACATTCCCACGGCCACCGGCGCTCGCCAGTCCGTGGTGCTGGGCTCGGTCACGCCGGCGCTCACGCCCTGGGGAGACGGGTCGCCATGAGACGTGCGCTACGCCTCACCGTGAGTTTCTGCACGGCGCT
>BQJX01000409.1 GCA_021604925.1 Gemmatimonadota bacterium | reverse complement strand
CCCCGCCCGGTCGCGGCGTGAGGCTTGCACGGATCGTATCCCCGATCCCCTGCTGAAGCAGGATCGCCAGCGCCGCCGACGTGGTGGCCAGTCCCTTGGCGCCGATGCCCGCCTCGGTCAGGCCGAGGTGGAACGGCAGGTTCGTGCGCGTTGCGAGTTCGCCGTACACGTCGATCAGGTCCTGAACCTGCGACATCTTCACGGAGAGCACGATCTTCTCCGCGGGCAGCCCCCACTCCATGGCCTGTTCCGCGGAACCGATGGCGCTTTCCACCATGGCTTCGATCATGACCTCGCGCGCATCCTTGGGTTCGGCGCGCCGCGCGTTCTCGTCCATCATGCGCACCGCGAGATCCTGATCCAGCGAGCCCCAGTTCACGCCGATCCGTACCGGCTTGTCGTGGTCCATCGCCACGCGGATCATCGAGGCGAAGTTCTCGTCCTGCCGACGCCCCTTGCCCACGTTGCCCGGATTGATCCGGTACTTGGCCAGCACGCGGGCGCACTCCGGGAAGTCGCGCAGCAACACGTGCCCGTTGAAGTGGAAGTCGCCGACCAGCGGGACCTGCACGCCGCGATCCGCGAGCCGTCGGGCGATCTCCGGCACCTGCCCCGCGGCCTCCCGCGTGTTCACGGTGATCCGCACGAGCTCCGAACCGGCCTCCGCCAGCTGCGCCACCTGGACCGCGGTGGACTCCGCGTCCGCCGTATCCGTGTTGGTCATGGACTGGACCACGATGGGATGGCACGAGCCGATGGGCACGTCCCCGACGTTCACCGTGATGGTCTCGCGACGATGCACCTGCGCCAACGGTCTCCTCCGGGCTGGATTCGTGGGGGAGGATACGGCATCCCGGAGACGGCGGGAAGGCGAGTCGCGGGCGAGAGAGCCCGGCGTGGCAGCGAACCCGGGGCCGGCACCCGCGAACCCGGCCCGGCCGGACGGGCGTCAGCGGACCAGCAGCACCTTCCGGGTCCACACGCGCTCATCCAGCCGCAGGGCCACAAAGTAGACGCCGGCCGCCACCGTGTTTCCGGTGGCGTCGCGTCCGTCCCAGCCCACGTCTACCTGGCCCTGCCCCCGCTCCGCCAGCGGCAGGGTCCGGACCAGGCGGCCGGCCACGTCCACCACGCGGAGCTCGCGGGCCTGGTGCGGAGCAGCCAGACCCAGCGAGATCGTCAGCGATCCGCGCGCCGGATTGGGATGGACGGAGCGGATTCCGTCCTGGGCGGGAGGAACCGCGCTCACGAGCAGTTGCCGCGATCCGCGGAAGGCCACATCGGCCACTTCGGTCACCCGGAACTCGCCGTTCGCGGTGCCGGCGTACACCAGCCGGAGCAGGGAACCGGAACCGCCGCGCCGCTCGCCATCGAAGCCGCCGATCCTCACGCGGTTCCCATCGATCGTCCCGGCTTCCAGCGCCGTCCACTCCGCTCCCGCCGCTCCCCGCTCCATCCGGAGGAACGTGAGCCCCGCCGGCGCCTCCAGCTCGAAGCCGACCGCGGGCGGAGCGCCGTCGCATTCGATCGTGACCACGGTGGTGCCGTCGCCCACGCGCGGTTCGCCAAAGAAGATCGCCGCCTCGCGCTCGCCCCCCGCCCGCAGCGTGGTCCCGCACGGATCCGGGTTCGACTGGGCGAAGCAGGAGACGGGAACCGGATCCAGCACGCACAGCGCGCGATCGTAGATGTGCAACGCGTCCAGCGGGGAGACCGGCGTGGGCCCGCCGCTGCAGTTCACGTCGGCGGCGGCGACCTCGCAATCGCCGAACGACTGGCAGCTGGTGTCCGCCGGCACCGTGTTGCCGTTGATCCAGATGAGGTTCGCGCAGAGGGCGTCGGTGGCGGTGAGCGTGGAGTCCGCGTTCACGTCGCCGTGCCCGGACGGGCACTCCGTCAACGTGATCTCGCCGCAGCAGGGAGCGAGGCCCGCGAGATCATCCACCAGATCCGACACGAAGATGTCCGACTGCTCGCCGGCCAGACATGTGTCGCAATCCACCGTGAACAGCAGCTGCAGCAGCGACCCGCTGAAGCCCGCGGGAATGGCGGGGCTGGAGAAGCCGCCCACGCGAACACGCCCCGGCTGCACCTCGCTGGCCGAAGCCGAGAACGACCCGTCCGAATTCACGGCGTTCGCAAAGCTCATGTGCCGCGGATCGAAGTTCAGGTCGAAACCGGCGGCTCCGATCGCACCCGGATTCGAGTCCACGGCCACGTCCAGCCAGAACTGGAAGCCGTTGCTCCCCTCCACGTCCAACGGCCGCAGCGACGGCGCCACGCACGGCGACGTGCAGTTCACCGTGCCGTCGCCGCTGACCGTAACCGCCACCGTGGGATTCGTGACCGCGTTGCTCTCCACGGAGAGCATGCCGGTGAACGCTCCGATGGAGTCGGGAGAGAACGAGACGTCCACGTCCATCGTGTCACCGATGTCCACCGTGAACGTCGCCTGGGTCGCGGCGAACTTGGGAGTGTTCGAAGTGATGCCGGTCACGCTGAGTTCCGCGCTCCCCACGTTGGCCACGCGCAACGTGCCGGTGGACGTGCCCCCGGACGGCGTGTCGACAAAGACGAGCCACGTGGGGTTCACGGAGATCTCCGGCGCCCCGATTACGGTCAGGTGCGCGGGAACGTTCACCAGCGGCGCGGTCAGGTCATTCGACGTGATCTGCACGTTCAGATCGAAGTCGCCGCTCCCCAGATCCGCGGTGTCGAACAGCAGATGGGCCACCGCACTGTCGCCCGCGGCCACCGCCCCTCCGGACAGATCGGTACGCAGCCAGAGGCCGCCGGTCACCCAGTCCACCAGCTGGTTCCCGAGCAGGCGGTTGTCCGCGTCGTAGATGGACTCCGCTTCGCCGATCGTGGCGTCGTTGAACAGCTCGTCCCCCACCACGGCCACCCGCCCCACGCCCACGCTGTTCAGCGCGACCAGCGCGGCCCCGCTGTTCGTGCGCACGATGGCCTCCGCGGGCGGGTTCACGGGATCCAGCGGCCGATGGACGTCGTAGAAGATGCGCTCCACGCCGGCGGTCGCCTCGTGCGCGGTGATCGCGCCGCCGGTGGCTACGCCGTCCACCTGCGACTGGGTGTCCCCGAACGCAATGTCGGCACCCAGCGTGCCCAGCAAGCCGTTGTAGGGAACCCGGGCCGAACTGTTGTCCCCCACCAGCAGCAGCCCGCCACCCGCCTCCGCCCAGTTCTTGAGCGCGTTCAGTTCGGGGACCGTGCAAGACACCGACGGATCGGTGGAGAAGTAGACGCGGTACGTGGCCAGCAGACCCGCGGTGATGCTCTGGCCCATCCCGAGAAACGGCACCACCTCCGCGCCCCGACTCTCCAGTTCGCCCACGAAGAGGCTCCAGGGGATCGGACTGGACTGCCCGTGCGACTGGTCCCAGAGGATGCGGACCCCCTCCAGGCTGGCGGCGCCCCGAGCGGATGACGAGGCAGACGCGAGACGCGGCGCCACTGTCGGCTGGATCGACATCGTCCATTGCAGGTCCACGTCGCCGGTGTTGCGGATCACCAGATCGCGCAGTTCGGTCAGGCCGAAGTCGATCGTCTCGTCGAAGAGCGCAGGCGTCACCTGCACGCGCGGTCCGTTGGC
>BQJX01000408.1 GCA_021604925.1 Gemmatimonadota bacterium | reverse complement strand
ACCATCACCACCAGCGCCCCGTTCCGGCGCGGGCGGCTGTTGGCAGCCGTGGGACTGCTCACCGACGCCGAGCAGGAACTGGACAACCTCCGGCTCTCGCTGGAGAAGGATCCGTCCGCGCTGCTGGCCTTTGCCCACTCGGCGTGGCGCGCGGGCGTCACGCGATCGGGAATGCGCGCCATCACGATTCTCCGGGCGCGCGCCGGACTGCCCATTCTGTCCGGCGAAACGCCGACCGAGGTGGCGCGGCTGCTCTATCCGATCGATCATCTCGATTCCGTGCTGCGCTGGTCCGAGGAGTACGATCTGGATCCGCTCTTCGTGTTCGCGGTCATGCGCGAGGAGAGCTGGTTCGACGCCGGCGCCATCTCCTGGGTGGGAGCGCGGGGCCTGCTGCAGATCATGCCCTCCACGGGCCGGGACCTGGCGCGGCGGACGGGGCTGAGCGGGTACGATCGCAACGACCTGTTCGATCCGGATACCAACATCCGGCTCGGGACCTTCTACCTGAGTGCGCTGTTGAAGGAGCTGGAATCGGAACCGGCAATGGCGTTATCGGCCTATAATGCCGGCAAGCGCAACGCCCTCCGCTGGAAGAAGGGAATCGATGGCGACTTCGACGTGGATCGCTACGTGGCCGGCATCACGTACCGTGAGACCTACAACTACGTGCAGAAGGTCACGCGGAGCTGGGCCATCTATCGCCATCTCTACGGCGATCTCGTGCCTCGGCTGGCCCGCATCCAGGAAGAAGCGGACGCCGCCCACTGACGGGCTCGGCCGCGCCGGTCTGGCCGTGGCCCTTCTCATGCTCCTCACCCCGATTGCCGGCAAGGCCGCCGAGGGGCGAACGCTCGTCGTTCCGCCGCGCGGCCACACGTTCGGCGTGCACCGCGTCACCGCCCGGGAACTCGCCGTGTTCCTGCCCGGCACCCAGCTCGGTGAGCCCTCGGGGATCGCGGTAACGCGGCTGGTCGCCACGGATGATCCGGCGACCACCGGAGACGACGACGAAGTCACGCTGGTGGCGCTGGACCAGGAGAACGGCGTGCTGCTGTCGAATCTGGGGCTGCTGAAGGTGGGGCAGTGGGATGGCAGTGGCGGCTCGCTGGGCGGACTCCTGCGCCCCACCGACGTGGCCATCGACCGCGCCGGGACCATCGCCATCACCGACACCGGCAACCGACGGATCGTGCTGCTGCAGCACCACGGGGACCGGATGGAGGAAGTGGCGGCCCTTCCGGGCTTTCTCGAGCCGACCGGAATCACCGCCGATGGTCGCGGCGGGTTCTTCGTGTGCGATCGACGCTTCCAGGCCGTGTTCCACGTGGACCCGGCCACCGGAAAGCGCACCACGTTCGGCCTGGAGGTGGGCTTCGAACGGCCGATCGATGTGGCCACGGTGCCGTCCGGCGACCGTCTTGCGAACGGGAAGAAGCGACCGGTGGTGATCGTGGATCAGGATGGGCTGCGTCTCCGCGTATTCGACCCGGCCGGCGCGCTCAAGGCGACGCGTCTGGCATCGTCGCTGTCCGTCGCGGACGCCCGCTTCGATGCCGTGGACGTGGACTACTACGGGAACATCTTCGCCGTGGATCGCGCCGGCAATCGTGTGCACAAGTTCCGCGACGACCTCTACGTTCTGGATACGCTGGGCGGCGAGGATGACCCGCTGGGGTTCCGGGCGCCGCGGGGCATTGCCATCCATCGTCGATTGGGCCAGGTGTTCATCGCCGAGGAATCCGGGGGGACGTACGTCTGGATCGGAGCGGACGTGGTGAAGCTCCGCGTGACGGAAGCCGCCGGAGCCGCGGCCTTTGACTACGTGCTCACCGAGGACTCGCTGGTGAACGCGCGGGTGCTCGATCCGCAGGGGCGCCCCCAGGCCGAACTGCTGACCGAGGTCCACCAGGCGGCGGGACCGCAGAGCGGGCGGTGGGACGGGACGAACGCGCAAGGGAAGCGGCTCCCGGCGGGCGAGTATCTCGTGGAACTGCGGGCGCGCGCCACGTACGCCTCGAAGTCGAGCAATGAACGTCGCCTGCTCCGCGCGTTCACGCTGCGCAACCGCGGACCCGGCTCCGAATGAAGAAGAAGCGGATCGATTTCAAGGAGTTGGAGCGGGACGTTCTTGCGGCCGCCGACAAGGCCCGCGTGGATGCGCAGGACGTCGTGGAGCGGCTGCGCGCCGAGGCCGAGACCACGGCCGAGCGAATGCGTGCCGACGCCCGGGCGCGCGCGGGCCGGGTGAAGAGCGACGCGCATGCCACGGCCGGCCGCGTGGTGGCCGAAGCGATGGCCGCCGGCGAGCGGGTCAAGGGCGAGGCTCCGCGCAAGGCCATCCACCTGGCCGCGATCTCGATTCCGCTGGGGCTGCTGTACATCCCGCTGACCGCGGGGCGGCGCACGCTCATGATCATCGCGGCGGCGCTGCTGATTGCGGACCTCGCCAAGATCCACCAGCCCCGGTTGCGGTCGTACTTCATCCAGTTCTTCGGGAGCATGATCCGTCGCCACGAGCGCTCGGAGATCACCGGGTCCACGTACCTGGTCGTGAGCGCGCTGGTCGTCTCGTATCTCTTCGATCCGCCGGTGGCCGCCGCGGCCCTGGTCTTCCTCATCATCGGTGACACGCTGGCCGCCATGGTGGGCATGGCCTGGGGCCGGACTCCGATCTTCGGCAAGACGTTGGAGGGGTTCCTGGCGGGGTGGATCTCCTCCTTCCTGGCGGCCTGGGCGCTGGTTCCGTCGCTGGGGCCCATTCAGTTGGCGATCGCGGCGTTCGTGGCGTCCGTGGTGGAGATCCTCCCGATCCCCGTGGACGACAATTTCCGGATCCCGCTGGTGGCCGGACTGGTGCTAGAGTGGATGCGGTGAGGACGGGAAACGGGTTGAGGAGGTGGAGGCCATGGGGATCCCACGCACGCTCATCGAGACGGGACCGGAAGCGGTCGCCGAATACCACGTACACATCGAGACGGCCCGCGCCCGCGGCGCGCTGAACACGCTTCTGGCGGTTCCACGCACGCCGGCCACGGCGCTGGCGGACGCTCTCCACGATCTGCATGACCCGAACGGCGCCATCGACCTGGATGCGCGTCTGGGGCACCTGGCGAGCCGCGCTCCCGAGGGCACGGCGTTCCTGGTGGGACAGGCCGATCAGGTCTGGGCGTTTCCGTCCGGCGACGTGAAGATCGAGCTGTGGCGCAACGACGAACCGGTGTCGCTGCACGAGCCCCAGGTGTTGCGCCTGGAGTCCGGGGACGAGATCGTGCTCTCCCTCAAGGACTCCGGTGTGGAGCTGGGACGCCTGCGGGCGCGCCCCGACTACAGCGTTCCCGCTGCGCCGCATGCGGGTTCGGGGAACGGCGCGGCCGATGACATCCCGGCGGTGGAGCCGCTGTCACGCTCCCGGGCGCGGGTCAACGTCCGCGGGGTGGTAGCGGGCGTGGCCGTGGTGGCGATGGTGCTGGCGGGAGTGAAGTTCTACCAGGGTCGGAGTACGGAGCCGCGAGTGGACGCGCACGTGGCGCCGTCGCTGGAGGAGCGAGTGGTGGGGTTCCTGACCCACGGCGGCGAGCAGTCGCGCAATGCGTCCACGCGCTCCGACGCGACG